>JAZODS010000142.1:0-24189 GCA_045597165.1 Lachnospiraceae bacterium
TGACTCTATCGTTATCTTCATCGTTCCACTCCGATTACTTGTTATTGTTCTTGACCTTTCCCGTCATCAGTGCCCCTGCTGCCAGGAAAATGACACCGCACACCAGCAAAATCACCACGCAAGCACCATCACTTACCTGAACACCGAAGGCCTCCATCTCTACGCCCATAACCTCGTTCCACTTAGAGCGCAAAGCATCCGGTGCTCCTGTGAAGATGGTCTCCTCAATGGCCTCGGTCATAACTCCTCGAAACATCTTAGAACCGTAGATGACCGGCGTACACTTCATGGCATTTGCTATTCCTTCGCTAATACCTCCGATCGGCAGATAAATTCCTCCGAGGAAGCCTACCAAAGTACCGATCACCGTTCCCAAACCGCTCCATGCACCCTCTGTCTTCACAAATACCGCCACAAGGTACATCAGTGCCGCATATGTAAAGGAATTGGCCAGAATCATGCCCACCAACTTAGCGTGCGCCATCAAGGAAAATGCCTCGCCACCTTGCATAAGATAATAAACCTCCGCAAGGCCCAACGTCAAGAGACAAATGATTACCGAGCACACCCACGCTGCTGCCACATACGACGCCGAAATTACACCGCGACTCAACGGTGCGGTATAGATTGCCGCCAATCTTCCTTCCGCACGGTCCTTAATCATAGTAGTGTAAACCGTCATCGTCACCATAACCGCATTGATGCACACAATACCGGCACAGGTCCATACAAGCACATACAGCGTCGCATTTTCCTTATCTGCCACTGCGTCTCTACCCGGCAATTCCGACAGTGCGGAAGCCAAGCTGTTGGCGCTGGAATCGCCGAGAAACAAAAGCATAAGTCCCAGCACAATCAGCATAGACAACAGAGAAAAGAATACCGCTCCTTTATCTCTTAAATACAATCGCATATTTCTCTTTACTAATTCAACAAACTGTGCCATCTCTTACTCCTCCTCATGTAACGCCTTGCCGCAGGCATTCAAGAACACATCGTCCATACTACCCTGAATGACTTCAAAGCCACTAACCAAATCTCTCACGGAATACAGCGGTTCTATAGACTCCGTTGTATTCTTCACCGAAAAGCGAAGGCCGTACTCCTCCGATTGTGTAGCAATTCCCCGTACTGCCAGCATTGCTTCTGCCTCCGTGCATTTGTCCCCTTCTACGTAGAGACGTACCGTATCGGTTGCATATCGTTCCTTCAATTCGAACGGTGTGCCCTCCGCACGAATCTGCCCCTTATCCAAAATGATGATTCGGTTGGCAGTGGCCGCCTCTTCCATGTAGTGCGTGGTCAGAAACACGCTCATGCCGGACTCACGACGCAGACTCTCCACCGCACTCCAAACCTCTTTGCGTGTGGCAGGATCGAGGCCTGTGGTGGGCTCGTCCAAAAACAAAAGCTCCGGCGTATGCATCAGTGCCGCCGCAATCTCGCAACGGCGCTTCTGTCCTCCCGACAAGGTAGCATACTGTTTCTTAAGAATATCGCCGAGCGACAGCATTTCACCCAATTCCTCAAGGCGCGTCACAGCTTGCTTCTTGGTTGCCCCATGAAGGATTCCTCTACACATCAAGTTCTCCCGAACCGTCAGAATATTGTCGAGGCAATTCTGCTGATATACAATACCGATGCTTCTGCGAATAGCGTCATCGTCCTTACCAAGCACATGTCCGCACACCTCTGCACTTCCCCCATCCGGCGTCAGGAGCGTGGATAGCATGTTAATGGTGGTGGACTTTCCCGCACCATTTACACCTAGAAATCCAAGCAGTTCTCCCTTCTTTACTTCAAAACTGATGCTGTCCACCGCCGTGAAATCACCATAACGCTTCGTCAATTTGTCAGCCTTTATAATCGTCATAATTGCATCTCCTTTCGTTGATATCTGTACCATAACAAAAAAAATCGAAGCACACAACACAAAATCGGTAACCTGCATTTTTTGAGGGGTAAGTTGCATTCATGTCCTTCCACGCAAAAAGGGAACAAACCGAATCGGCTTGTTCCCTATAGTCGTCTTTACATCTCAGCCTCGTCATGCAAATGCTCGAAAGCGAAATTACACTTCCTACTCCTCCGTTGCGTAGAACAATATTCCCAATGTACCGGGGCCGCAGTGGCTGGAGATTACTCCGCTGGCAATCGTCTCGATAATCTCATCGAAATAATTCAGCGACTCAAGTGTCTCACGAACACGTGCTGCAATCTCCGGCGCTACCGAAGAGTGCGTAATGAATACTCTCTTAGAATCCGCCTTGAGAATCTCAGGCATCAACTCCTGAACATACTTCGAAAGAGCCATGTTCATGTTACCGCGGTACTTCGGACCGACACCCATTGCTCCGTCCTTTACGATAATCATCGGATGAAGCTTCAGTGCATTTGCAACCAAAGCCGTAACGGCGGTACATCTTCCGCCACGTGCCAAGTAGGTAAGCGTATCTACCACAAAGCTGGCGCGAACCAAATGACGTGCGCCCTCAATCGCAGCAACAATCTCCTCGGCGGTCTTGCCTTCTTCCGCCATCTCGGCAGCACGCAAAATCTGAAGTCCGATACCGGTCGAAAGATTCATAGAATCCACTACAAACAATCTCGAATACTCACGCTCTTCACCGTACAGACGAACTACGTTGTTCGTCGTGCTCATCTGAGAAGAAATACCGAAGAAGATAATATCGTCTCCCGCATCCATCATCGGGCCCAACACCTTCTCTACCATCTCGAAAGAAACCGCAGCCGTCTTAGGCGTCGTCTTATTCTCATCTGCCCATGCAAAGATGTCCTTCGGCGTCACTTCTACTCCGTCATAATAGCTCTGATCGCCCATTACGATACAAAGCGGCATAACGGAAATATCATGCTTTTCAATCAAATCCTTTGATAAATCACAAGTACTGTCCGCAACAAATCTCAATCTACCCATTCGTCACAATCTCCTTTTGTTTGTTCACATGTAAGGGGAATGTCTTCTAGCTTCTCAAAATAAATCTCCCCAATTATTCGGCGCACTCACACCCAATCAATACTCCACCCGTCTCGGCGTAGTAGCTGCAAAGACCTCTTGAACGATATATCGCAACGGACACCGTTCCGAATGTCTCACGAACCGCCCGGCTGATTTCTTCCGCAAACGGCAGATTGCCGACATGTGCGATGCACAGCTTTCCTCCCTTGTAACCGGCCTTCTTCAGCTGCTCCAAGAGATTCGAAATCACCTTGCGGGTGTTTCTGCATTTTGCCAAGGTCTCCAATGTACCTTGCTCGCTTGCCGTACCGAAGATACGAATACCGAGCACTCCTACTACAGAAGCCACCAGCTTGCTGACGCGTCCGTTCTGTACGAGGTTGTGCAACGATTCCAACGAGAAGAACAATCTCGTTCTCTTCTGATATGCACGAATCTCACGGCATACGTCCTCAAATTCCATGCCCTGATTGTTCAGCTCAGCGAGCTTTTCGACAATCAAGCGCATCTCAGGACCGGTGCTGAGACTGTCAACCACGTACACCTTCGCATCCGGCTTCTGCTGAAGATACAGCTCTCTCGCCGTCATCGCCGAATTGTACGTACCGGACAATCCACTCGTAATCGTAACAACATAGACTACGTCGGCATTGTCAAATGCCTGAAGCCATGCCTCAATGCTCGGGCAAGCCGTTGTTGTACGGCCTTGGTAAGCAGCAAGTGTAGCTACCATGTCGTCTACATCCAAAGCGGCATCATCTACGAAGTCGCGTTCTCCTACCGTAACCGTCAACGGTACAGACGCAAAATCCACTCCGTCAAGCTCCAAAAGATCCGCAGACGAATCTGCAACTATTCTAACTCTCATATACTGCCTCCAAATCATAACTGTTGCTATCATACGCGTTTTTGCCTCGTATGTCAAGCATGAGTGCCTTTTTCGGCACCTCTATGTACGCGCATACCGACACGCAATTGCACCTTGCAACGCGTGCCGGCACCGATACTCGATTAAATGATATTATACGCGAAAACGGAATACATTCCAGGACATCGGCTTTACATTTGCATTAAGCTTACCGCCCTCGAAGGTAGCCTGCTCATTTACCTGCGGCACGATGGCATCCGGCGTCTCGTACGTATTTGCCTTCGAAAGGTCGTCCGTATACATCTCCAAATGCTCCACAAAGGTCGCACCCGCAAAACCGCTCACATCCAACTCGATGTCGTTGGACGCCTCCCAATTTCGGTTGATCACGAACAGGGTCAGCTCGCCGGATTCCTTGTCATAAGCAGCGGCCGTATCGATAAAATCAACGCCCTCCTGCTCATAGTACTGATTCGTATCGTCCACGATGTAGCTCGGAATGTCGTACGTATCGCAATCCACACTCGTACGAAGCGATGTGCCGCGGCCGTATCTCATCAGCTGCGTATACGGATAGTACGAAGCCGTGCTCCATACATGCTCGTTGTCCGTAGAAGCCAATACATGAAGACCGCCGGTCATACAGCCGATCTTTACGCGGTCTGCGTGACGGATAAATGCAAGGAGCGTCGAAGCATTTGCCAAAGCGCCGAGCATATCTCCGCCTCTCATCGGACGGAACGGCTTAGCGGTCGGATCGACACGACGGAACTTGCTGTTCGGGTCTACGCTGTAGTGGGCCTTGTAGTGCAGATACTCTCCGCGACCGTAATGAATCTCGCCCTGCGGACGCATCATCGTAGCGTACTCGTCAAAGGAAATCATCATCTTCTTGTCGGACTTCAGCTTCGCCTGAATCACATCGCAAAGAGCAACCTCCGTATTGATGTAATCCTCAAAATAGCGAGAAGCTCCGAGGAACGTCGGCAAATCGCCTGCGATAACGGACTGATAGTGATGCATCGATATGTAATCCACAGAGTGGTAGCATTCCTTCAACACAGTCATATCCCAATCCGGATAGTGAAGCATGTTCGGCGAGCAGGATACACAAGCAACGGTTTCGATGCGAGGATCTACCCACTTCAGAAGCTTCGATGTCTCATTTGCCAACAGGCCGTAGCCTCTCGGGTCGTTCTTGTAAGAACCGATCTGCCAATAGCCGTCCATCTCGTTGCCGAGATACCAAATCTTCACGTCGTACGGGTCCTTACGACCGTACTGCGCACGAAGATCAGACCAATACGAGCCGTCGGGATGATTCGTATATTCGATAATGTTGATTGCATCGTTGATGTCGCCGGTACCGAGATTGATCGTGTACATCGGCTCCGTTCCTGCCATCTCCGCCCACTGCAAATACTCGTCATGGCCGACCTCATTCGTATAATACTGATGCCAAGCCAAGTCAAGACGTACCTTTCTCTTGTCTACGGGGCCGATGGAATCCTTCCAATCCCAGCCCGATACGAAATTGCCGCCCGGAAGACGAACTGCCGGAAGTCCCGACGCCTTAACCGCGTCGATAAAATCATGACGCAATCCCTTCTCATCCGCAGTCGGATGTGTCGGATTGAACATGCTGCCGTTCACCATATTGCCGATCGGCTCCAAAAATGCAGAGTAGAGTCTCGGGGAAATCTCACCGATCTCATACGCGGGATGCACCGTAACTTTCGCTTTCTTAGGCATAACTACCTCCCAATAACATAGTATAGATATTCGTATTTTAGCATATTACGCGTGCGCGCGCAATCTCTTATCTGCGCCAAAAAAGTAGGAAAATGCGCGAACTGCAATTGAAGTTACCGTGCATTTTGTGTATAATAGATTTCGTGAAAAATGATACTGTGAGGTTATACTGTTGATGAAAAAAGGATTTTCTATTTCTGCATTTGTTGTTAAGATTCTGCAGGGTGCTCTCATCGGACTCGGCGCCGTGCTTCCCGGAATCTCCGGCGGAGTTCTGTGCGTAGTATTCGGCATCTACAAGACGATTATGGAGTTTCTCTCAGACCCCTTTCACAAATGGAAGACGCATATACCGAAGCTCATTCCGATTGCAATCGGCGGCGTGCTCGGATTCCTCGGAATCGCCAACCTCTTGGCATTTCTGCTTGAGAAGTATCCCGCACCGTCCATTTGCCTATTCATCGGTCTCATTACCGGCATGCTCCCCTCCCTGTTTCGCGAGGCGGGTGAGCAAGGACGCAGCAAGGCCTCTTGGGTGTCTATGGTCATTGCCATGATTGCCATCTTCGCGCTGCTTACGGGCCTTAAGGTGCTGAACGTTGTAATTACTCCGAACTTTTTGTGGTATCTTTTCTGTGGCTTCTGCCTTGCTCTTAGCGTAATCGCTCCCGGCATGAGCTTTTCCACACTCTTGATGCCTCTCGGATTGTATGAGCCGTTTGTAGACGGCATCGGACATCTGGATTTCGCAGTGCTCATCCCCGGCGGAATCGGTGCACTGGCAACCGTCATCCTGTTCGCAAAGGCAGTCAACAGCCTCTTCGAGCACCACTACTCCGTTTCGTTCCACGCAATCGTCGGTGTCGTGATTGCCGCAACGATTATGATCATTCCGTTCTCAAGCTTCACCGTCTCCGTAACGAGCGCTCTTGTGAACGTCATCTGCATCGTCGGCGGAATCGTAGCCGCTCTGCTGCTCGACCGATTCAACCAAAAGTACGCGACGGAGTAATGCTCCCGCGAAACAACCACCAAAAACATACGGCTGATGCCCCTCCGATTACGGAAGGAAGCATCAGCCGTTATTATTTTGCGTAGCAAGACCTTCCTACATTTTGCACGCCCGTTGCATATTGCCCTGCAAATGCGCCAAAACTATAGTCACAGACAACATTTTTGGAGGTAACGATATGTTCAAACACGAAAAGATGCTTTTCCACCCCGTTGAAATCGAGCGACCGAATCCGCAGTATGCGGCGCTTCTGCAAGAGCAGCTGGGCGGCGGCAACGGCGAATTGAAGGCCGCTATGCAATATATGTCCCAAAGCTTTCGCATTAAGGACCCCGAAATCAAGGATCTGTTTCTGGACATCGCTGCGGAGGAGCTTGGTCACATGGAAATGGTGGCACAGACAATCAACCTTCTGAACGGCCACAGCGTCGACGCCATGCAGGTCAGTGCCGGCGAGATTCAGTCGCACGTCTTGCTTGGCCTGAACCCCGGACTCATCAACGCCTCCGGTTATTCTTGGACCGCAGATTACGTGACCGTAACCGGGGATTTGTGTGCCGATTTGCTCTCCAACATCGCCTCCGAGCAGCGTGCCAAGGTTGTGTACGAGTACCTTTATCGACAGATCGAGGACAAGAAGGTTCGCGAGACAATCGACTTTTTGTTGAACCGCGAGGAGGCTCACAACCAAATGTTCCGCGATGCCTTCAACAAAGTACAGAACACCGGCTCAAACCGCGATTTCGGTACTACTAAGGCCGCTAAGATGTACTTCTCCCTGTCGGATCCCGGCCCCAATGCATTTGCAACGGGCGAGACGACACCGCCGTCCTTCAACAAGTAGCGACACAAAAAGGCGCCACCTCCTACGAGGCGACGCCTATTCTTTTGATTCTAATTGTTTCTGAGTTGCTTCGCAGTCGCTTACTGCCAAGCCTTTTCTGAAGCGCCATCTTACTGCCAAGCCTTTTTCGAAGCGCAGTCTTACTGCAAAGCCTTCTCGGCAAAGCTTCGAATATCACTCTCCGGTGCTGCTGCGAGCTTGCCCTGCGCATACGTGCTTTGGCCGCCGCCCTTGCCCGAGAATGTCTCATTCAGCTGCTTCACAATGGCTCTCACGTCGGCATCCTTACTGCTTACGACGTAGATATAGCTGTCATCCTCGTTCTTCGAAATCAGCATACATACGCTTTTTCCGCCGTCAATCAGTGCATTTGCACAATAGCGCAGCTCATCGAAATTCAAGCCACTCGCAAAAGCATATACGGCGTCTCCGAGCTCTACCTTCTCGAGCTCGTAAAATGCCAGCTTCTTCGATACACGCTGCAGCTCTCCGCGCAACGCCTGGGACGTCGCATGTCTTTCGCGAACCGCCTCCACAACCTTTTCTCTCGGAACCGACAACAGCTTCATCAGCTCCTTGTTCGCCGCATTTAAGCCCATATAATCTCGCAAAGCCTCGATTCCGGCAAGCATCTCGATGCGCGTACCCTGCTTAAATGAATAAAAATTCACAACCTTAATCAAGCCGACCTCGCCCGTCTTCGCCAAATGCGGAGCACAGCAGGCACAGCAATCGATGTCCTCTCCGATCTTCACGATTCTCATGTCGTCGCCCAACTCGATCTTGCTGCGGAAATTGAGGTCCTTTGCCTCCTCCGGAGTAGGGTAAAATGCTACGATGTCGGCATTTGCATACACGGCCTCGTTCGACATACGCTCGATCTTCTCGATATCCTCCTGCGTAAGCGCACCGTTGAAGTCCACCTGCATCCAATCGGACCCCATATGAAAGCCTACGTTGTCATAGCCGAACAGCGCATGCACCACACCCGAGAGAATGTGCTCTCCCGTATGGCTCTGCATTCTGCTGTAGCGAAGACCCCAGTCCAGCTCACACGTCACTTCCTCGCCAACCGGCAGCTCCGATTCGATGGTGTGGTAGACGATGTCACCCTTTCGCTGAACGTCCAATACCTTGATTCCGTTTATCGTACCCTCGTCCGCAGCCTGACCGCCGCCCTCGGGGAAAAATGCGCTTCGATTCAGCACTGCAACGTAGTTCTCGCCCTCCAAAGTGCAAGACTCTACCGTAGCACGAAAGCTTCTGCAATACGAATCGCTCTCATAGATTCTCTCAGTCATAGTCTCATTCCTCATTCTTGTGCAAGCGTTCTCGCTTGAAACATTTCTTACCCGACATCAATCCGCTCAAAAGGTCAGCTCTTAGCGTCAATCCGCTCAAAGTTAATCTCGCTCTCGATGAACGCCGTTCTCTCCTCTTCACTGTCGAAAAGCGAGTATGCAATCACGAGCTTTGCATACGCCATCTCATTCGTAAATCCGTACAAAAAGCGCATTCTACGACCGTTCACCTCGTGCTCGCCTATCGTGGAAACCGTCTCATACGTTCCTTTTCTCAGAATCGAGGGAGACAGATATACATCCACCGGCGGATTTGCTCCCAAGCAGCAATCCAACAGATACAATACCGAATTCTCGCCGTATTCCGAATGCCTCTCATCCTTCTGTGCACACGCGGTACCCGAATGAAATGTGCCGTGCAGCACCGCAGAGAACCGCTTGTAGTCATACGCCGCATAATTGATTCCGACGTACGGCGTGATGGCCAGCACACACTCCCGAAGCTTCACATCGTCGGTTACGTCTACTACCTTCTTTCGCTCACTGCTCGGAAATGCATTTTCCAGCGTACCGAAATACTCTCGGCAATTCTCATCCGAGATATCGGTGATATCCAGCTCTCCGACGCTGTGAAAATCCTCGGAATAATTCTCACACTGTCTGAGTCTCGAAGCCAAATGCAGATACATCCGGCCATCCGACGGATTCTTGTAGGGAACATACACATTTGGCGCAATGCCGCGGCAAATGCACTCAATCGCGCAACGGAAGTTATCATTGCCGTTCGTTCTCTCGGACGCCAGTCGCTCATTTGCCGAGACAAAAAAGACCGGAACGTTCGTCGAGCTAAGCAGCATCGAAAACAGCGCGGAGGAATAGGCCAGCGTGTCGGTACCGTGCGCAAATACAATGCCGTCATAGGACTTCCGGGCAGTGTATTCGCGATACGTCTCGAGGATACGATTCCATCGCTCGATCGTCATATTCTCGCTCAGAGTATATAGATTTTCGGTCAAATCGATCGTAACGCTGTCCGCATACGGCGAATCCGACTTCAGATAGTTCTCCTTCAAAAGGGCACCGGCAATCGAGCTTACCGAAAGATTGCCTTCTTCGTTCAGTGAAGTGCAGATTGTTCCGCCGACCAGAATCAGAAGTATATCAGCCATGTTTCCTCCAAATGCGTAGCGGGAGAATACTCTCCCGCATTGTCTTAACAGTCACTCAATTTTTTGTCCAAAAGCTCACGGATTACATCCGTGTCTGCGGCATTCTTAAGAGCTCTCATACAAGCTCCGAACAGAGCCTGCTTTGCCTTAACCTTACCGCTCTTATAATCGGCAACCGCCTGTGCGTTCTCGGCAAATACGTTGTCGATAACGCTTTCAATCGTAGCGGTGTCTGCCTTGCTATCCAAAGCATTTTCCTTGCAATATGCTACGGGATCCACACCGGTCTCGATGACTGCGGCAAGAATCTTTCTACCGATCGTTCTGTTGATCTGACCGCCGTCTACCATGCCGATGATCTTCGTCAAATCCTCTGCGGTAATCTCGAGGTCACCGAGCAGCTTACCGTTTCTACGAAGAATTCCGACACTGTCCGTAAGAAGCCAGCCCGCAACATTCTTTGCGTCACAGCCCATAGCTACGGCCTCGTCCAAAATCTTGCTCACATTGTGATGGTGGATCAGCATATCGATTTCCTTCTCGGAAATGCCTGCTTCACGGTAGTAATCGGCCTTTTCGTCAATTGCTGCCGGCATAGCTGCCTTAATCTGCTCAAGCCACTCATCGTCGATGATGATCGGCATCAGATTGGCATCCGGGAAGTAGCGATAATCCGCTTCCGTCTCCTTGTTACGCATAGCGGAGGTCTTGCCGGTTGCATCGTCAAAACGTCTCGTCTCCTGCACAAGCTCCTCGGTTTCGAACTCAAGTGCATCGATATGACGCTGTGCCTCATAACGAATCGCACGCTCGATTGCCTCGAAGGAAGCCATGTTCTTAATCTCGGTACGAACACCGAACTCGGTGCTGCCCTCGGGACGAACGGAAATGTTAACGTCACAACGCATAGCGCCCTCTTCACACTCGGAAATGCCGCCTGCGCGGAACATCGACTTCAGCTTGTTCAAGTAAATCAATACTTCCTCTGCGCTACGGAAATCCGGCTGCGTAACGATCTCAATCAACGGAACGCTGGTACGGTTGAAGTCTACGAGAGAAGCCTTTCCTACGTGAACGAGCTTACCTGCATCCTCTTCCATGTGAATCTGCTTAATGCGGACATTTCTCTCGCCCTCAGACGTCTTGAGCGTTACCACACCATTTGTACAAATCGGGTGGTTCAGCTGCGTAATCTGATATGCGCAGGGAAGGTCCGGATAATAATAATTCTTCTTGTCGAAGGTCGTATATCTGCTAATCTCGCAGTTCAGCATAAGACCTGCGGTCACTGCAAGCTCAACGACACGCTTGTTCATTACGGGCAGCATACCGGGCATACCGCTACAAGCGGGACATACGCAATCGTTAGGCTCCTTGGAGGCAGAATGTCCGCCACAGGAGCAGAAAATCTTAGATTCGGTACTAAGCTCTACGTGTGTTTCAAGTCCGATGACAATTTCATATTTCATACTCATTCACTCACCTTTCAATGCTTCCGGCAAGGCTCAACAGCACATTTTCGCTAAAATGCTTACCCATAAGCTGAACTCCGCCGCTTACAAGTGCGGGCGTTCCCACAAGGTTTGCAATCGCGGTAAATACACTTTCGCCGAATACCGTTTCAAATGCTTCACTGATGTCGTAAGCCTTGTATGCCGACTTACCGCACACGGGTGTCAACACCGCGTCGTACTGCTGCATAAGCGTCTCAAACTGCTCCGCAACGACACGACGTACCTTGAGCGACTTGCCGTAGCAATCCTCGTAGCGATTCTTGGACAATACGTCGGAACCGTAGAGAATAACCGCCTTCGTCAGGAAGTTGAAGCCCTCCGTTCTGGTGTTCACGTACAACTCGTCGATGTTGTTGTACTGTGCCGCGCGATAACCGAACTTTACACCGTCGTAACGGGATACGTTGTTACAGGTCTCTGCCGTCATAAGAATCTGCCATGCGGTATTTGCCGCATCGCAAAGTGCAAACGAAACCTCTTCTACAACCACGCCCTTTGCGCTCAGCTTCTCTGCGTAAGCCTTTACACGCTCGCGGGTTTCTTCGTCTGCCTTCTCAAGCAGCTCCTTGATAATGCACACGCGCTTGCCTTCGACGGACTCATTTGCCTGGTACGAAAGCTCCTGCTTAAGGCTCGTGCCGTCCTTCTCATCGTGTCCTGCAATTACGCTCATAATCTCGGCGATTCCGTCAACGTCTGCGGCATACACACCCATCTGCTCGCCCGAAGCGGCACAGGAAATGATACCGTAACGAGAAACCGTACCGTACGTAGGCTTCAGAAAATCTACGTTAGAAAGCGCTGCCGCACGTCTCGGCGCACCGTTCATATCCACACCCAGGGCTGCCTTTACCTTGCCCTGTGCCACGAGCTCTGCCGCTGCGCCCTTGAGCTCCTCTGCCTTCTCGGCATAGTAGGAAAACTCACCGACGAGGTCCAAACCAAACTCGCCGACCTGCGTCTTACCGGCAATCTCATAGCCCTTGTCTTCCAGACGAGTCACTGCCTCTGCACTGAACAACGGCTGAAAGCCCTCCATAATACGAGAACCTGCTGCGGCCTGCGCTCCCTTAACGAGAATCGTATCGTCTACCGCTACCGTTCCCTTGTCAGATAACTGTACTGTATAATAATTCATTCTGCACACCTCACTTTACAAGTCGTGGAACCTGCCAACTGTCTTCGCTGCGCTCCGGAGCTCCGGTGAGCAAGCTTTCCCTCGTGAACGGCTGAACTCGCTTATCCTCACGAAGGACGTTGGTCATAGGCATAACATAGATCATCTCTTCAACATTCTCGGTGTCGATGTTCTTAAGCAGCTCTTCATGTGCCTTCATCTTGCCGAAAATGCCCTGCATATCGCTTTCTTCCTTCTCGGTCAAGGAGAGCTGGTTCAACTGCTGTGCATTGGAAAATGTCGAGCGCTTTTCGCTGTTCTTCTTGCTTGCAGTCGTCGCACCACCGCGAGTTGCAATCGAGTTGTTGCCCAAAAGGTGAACATCCTCAAGCTGCTGAGCGGTAACCATGCTCGGTGCACCGAGCAACAGGTCCTGAGCATTTCCGTTGAGCGGGAATGCAATAACCTCGAGAATCTTCTCTTCTCCCGTAAGAAGCATTACGGTACGATCGATACCGGGTGCCATACCTGCATGAGGCGGTGCACCGTACTGGAATGCCGTATACAGAGCGTTGAATCTCGTCTTGAGCTCCTCCTCGGAATAGCCGGCAATCTCAAATGCCTTCTTCATAATATCGATATCGTGGTTACGAACCGCACCGGAAGCCAACTCAATGCCGTTACATACAAGGTCGTACTGGTATGCGAGAACCTCGGTCGGATCCTTCGTCAGCAGCGCTTCCATTCCGCCCTGAGGCATAGAGAACGGGTTGTGCGTGAAAATCGTCTCACCGGTCTCCTCATCGTTCTCGTACATCGGGAAATCTACGATGAAGCAGAATTCAAATGCATCGTCGCGGATCAGGTCGAGCTGTTCCTTTCTAGCAAGCCAAGAACGAATGTGGCCTGCCTTCTTCTCGGTATCATTTTTCTTATCGTCACAGATGAAGAACAGCGTCTCGCCTTCCTTCACACCGGTCAACTCGATAATCTCAGCCTTCTTGGCATCGGTCAAGAATTTTGCAATCGGACCTGCGAATACGCCTTCCTTAAGCGTAATGTATCCGAGACCGCCGAGGCCAACCTCAGCCGACGTTGCGAACTTCAAGGAATCCTCGAAGAACTTCTTGGACTTACCTGCACAGTCGGCAACAATACCGCGTACCGGCTTACCCTTAAATGCCGGGAAGTCAACATCCACAAAGAAATCCGTAAGGTCGCAAATGATGAGCGGGTTACGAAGGTCCGGCTTATCGGAGCCGTACTTCATCATGGACTCCGCATACGTAATACGACGGAACGGCTTTTCGGTTACCTTCTTATCGGTAAATGCCTTGAAGGTGTCGTAGATAACATCCTCACATACGTCGAGAACCTCTTCCTGCGTAGCAAATGCCATCTCGAAGTCGAGCTGGTAGAACTCTCCCGGAGAACGGTCTGCTCTCGCATCCTCATCTCTAAAGCAAGGAGCTACCTGAAAATAGCGGTCAAAGCCCGAAACCATAAGCAGCTGCTTGAACTGCTGCGGAGCCTGCGGCAAAGCGTAGAACTTGCCGGGATGCTTACGGCTCGGCACCAAAAAGTCACGAGCACCCTCAGGAGATGATGCCGTAAGGATCGGAGTCTGCATATCGAGGAAGTTCTTCTCCTCCATCTTGTTGCGCATGTGACGAATGATCTTCGATCTCATAACCAAATTGTCGTGGTTCTTCGGATTACGAAGGTCAAGGTAACGGTACTTCAGACGAAGCTCATCCTTGCTCAAATGCGAGGATCTTACCTCAAACGGCAACATATTGCGGCTCTTGCCGAGTACCTGCAGGGAATCCGCAACAAGCTCTACATAGCCCGTATCAATCTTCGGATTCACCGTCTCCGGCGCACGCTTCTCTACGATACCGCTTACCGAGATTACGGTCTCACGGTTTACGTTCTTCAGCAATTCTTCATCGTGCACAACGACCTGTGTCACACCGGTATAATCGCGCAAGTCGATGAAGATAACTCCACCGTGATCGCGAACAACATCTACCCAGCCGGCAAGCTGAACGGTGCTGCCAATGTGATCGTCACAAATGTCGTTACAGTATTGTGTCCTATACATAACAAAACCTCCTAGAATAGAAAAATAAAAGCCCCGAGAATATATCACTATATTCCCGGGACGAGCAAACAAAATTTGACCCGCGGTGCCACCCGCATTGATACACAAGGTATCCTCTTTTAGTTATGAAATTGGATTGCCAATCAGAGTGTTCCCGCACTTACTACTCATCTCAAATGCGCTTTCAGTCGATGACGCATTCTCCCTGTCAGACTTTCCACAAAAGCCGAGTCTCCGACGATTATCATATCAAAGACAAATCGCGTTGTCAATCATATTTTCACCAATTCCAAAAATTTTATCAGTCCGATTTTGCGTCGAAAAAATGCGGGGCCACGAAACCTCGTGACCCCGCCTATTGCAAGCATTTTCATGCCTCTTCTACTACTTCATTGCCTCCAATACGGAGTAGTATGCGGTCTTCTTATTGCCTACCGTGGAGTACAGAAGCGGCTGGCCGTCTGAACGCCAGGAACGATCGTCGCTGAGACCCCAGAAGGTGATACAGGTAATGTTCGCACCGCCTGCCTTCTTCTCGCGAAGCATCTTGATTACGCTGTAATAGCAATCCGCCTGATCCTGAAGCGTATAGCCGCCCTTTCTGTAGTTGATCGTAATGTCCATCTCGGTAATCTGAATTTCGAATCCGGCTCTGCTGAACTTATCCACTGCCGTCGCAATGTAGTTCGTGTCGGGCCAATCCACATCCAAATGCATCTGCATACCGATACCGTCGCAGAGCTTGCCGTTGCTGTTGATGAAATTGATCAGCTTAACGATGTTGTCTGCGTTGATGTACGTATTGTAATCGTTGTAGAAAAGCTTTACTCTGCCACGCAAGCCATGAGAATTGAGAATCTCATTTGCATAGGAAAATGCGTCTCTTACGTACTTCGGACTGGTGCCCTCGTTGCCGTAAATTGATGTCCAGTGGCAAGTGCCGCTGTCGGTATTGTTCAAATACTCATTTACCACGTCGTATGCGTATACAACGCTCGCGTACTGGCTAGACGAAACGTGTTCTACGACGTTCTTTACGTAGAACTCCAGACGCTTATCCATCATGCTCGCGCTGCAATAGCCGTTATTTGCGTTGTAATTGGTCTTGAAGAACCAAGCCGGTGTCTGATGATGCCATACAAGCGTGTGGAAGCGAACCGAAAGACCATTGGAATACGCGCTTCTCAACACCTCATCCACCTTCGAGAAATCCAAAACGGGCACGGTAGATTCGCTGTAGCCGCTCGGGATAATGTAGCCTCGATTGCGTGCTTCGGATACGGAAATCGTATTTGCGGACCATCCGAGGATGTAATCCGGCTTCATCTCGTTTCCGAGGGTGATGGAGTTGTACTGCTCCTTGATGTGATTCAATGTGCTCGAGTTCTGCAAGTCTTTTACGTCCATCGCAACACCAACCTTGCCGAACGTAGCCAATGCGCCCTTCAAAGTGGAAGCATTGCTACCCTGGCTGTTTCCGCCCTGGTTACCGCTATTGCCGCCCTGGTTGCCGGTATTGCCGCCCTGATTGTTGTTGCCGGCGGTCGCTCCGGATACGGTCAAATAATCAATATATACATCCCAGTTGCCGTCGTCGGTCGTCACTACAAGCTTCACGGTCTTATTGCCGGTTCCCGTAGAAATGTTCTGCAACGTAGCATCCGTCGCGTTCGTTCCATTGAACGTAAATGTTCCCTTCGTCTGGTTGTCAATCACAAGACTAACCTTTGCTGCCTTCGAATTGTTCGATGCACCGCGAAGTGTGAAACTGCTCGTTCCGCTCGTAAAGTTCATCGTCGTCGAAACCGCATCGTCATTTGCATACAATGCCACGCCATTGAACGGAGAGCTTACGTTGCCGGTGTACTGGCCGCTCTTCGCCATGTTCTCAGCCTGAACGGTCGTGCCGCCGGTTACCGTACCCTGGTTGTTGTTATTGTTTCCACCCTGGTTGCCGGTATTGCCGCCCTGATTGTTGTTGCCGCCGGTCGCGCCGGATACGATCAGATAATCGATGTATGCATCCCAGTTGCCGTCGTCGGTCGTCACTACGAGCTTCACGCTCTTGCTACCGGTTCCGGTTGAAATGTTCTGCAACGTAACATCCGTCGCATTCGAGCTATTGAACGTAAACGTTCCCTTCGTCTGGTTATCAATCACGAGATCGACCTTTGCCGCCTTCGAATTGTTCGATGAGCCGCGAAGTGTGAAGCTGCTCGTTGCGCTTGTGAAGTTTACAGTCGTAGTGACTGCGTCATTGTTTGCATACAATGCCACGCCGTTGAACGGAGAGCTTACGTTGCCGGTGTACTGGCCGCTCTTCGTCATGTTCTCGGCTTGGATGGTCGTTCCGCCGGTTACCGCACCGGTGTTACCGCCCTGATTATTGTTACCGCCCTGATTGCCCCACTGATTGTTATTCGAGTTGCTGCCCGAATCGGTGGTCACAGAAACATTGTAGGTTGTCGCCGAATACGAATTGTCTGCCAACGACATAACACCAATCACTTGAATCGTTCCGCTTCCGGACACCGGAATTGAAAAATTCTGATAGCCGGAGCTTTGGCAATCGTATGCCACAAACAGCTCATTTCCGCTACCGTCGTAAAACTTAAAGGCCGTCTTCTGTCCGTTGGTATTCGCACCAACCGTCAGCGACTGAATTTCGGATACGGAGATGGCCTTCGGTAATCTGTATTTTACCTCTCCGTACAGTTTTTCAAATGTAGAAACCAACGCGCCGTCAGACACTCTGTACGAGGTTACACCCCAATGAGCCTCGTAGGTCATCTGACTAAAGTTGTACTCTACCGTGGTGGGAGCTGCGCCCACCGTCATCTCTTGACCAAATAACGTTGCCATACACCCAATCAACAAACACAACGTCATTATGATCGCTACACATTTTTGTGTACGCTTCATAATAGATACCTCCTCCAAGGTTATTAGTTTATGCAAATTTAATAATATCAGCAAGTCGCCCGCGAATCAATAAAAATCGTTCGACACTAAAGAAATCGATGTAATATTCAATATATTCTTGCATTGCTTGCGAGGAGGTCTGTTCCGAAACAAAGAAAAGCCCCGTGTATCCAAGATACACAGGGCTAAAATGCGGATTCATCTAACAAATCAAATGATTAATACAACTTTGCTCCGGCGGGAATCTGAGCACCTACCATAAGGAGATTCAGCTTCTCCTCGCCTTCTTCGCTGTGAATAGCGGAAAGGAGCATACCGCAGGACTCAATGCCCATCATAGGACGGGGCGGAAGGTTCGTGATCGCGATGAGCGTCTTTCCTACAAGCTCTTCGGGCTCATAGAACTCATGAATACCGCTGAGAATGGTACGAGGTGTGCCGGTGCCGTCATCCAGGGTAAACTTAAGAAGCTTCTTCGACTTCTTCACAGCCTCACACTCCAATACCTTTACGGCACGGAAATCAGACTTCGAGAAGGTCTCAAAATCAACGAACTCTTCAAAGAGAGGCTCAATTGCCACCTTGGAGAAATCAATCTCGGGAGCCGCTTCGGTTGCAGCTTCGGGAGCAGCCTTCGCTTCCTTCTTCGCACCGCCGTCAAGACTCTTCATGGTCGGGAACAACAACACGTCTCTGATAGCCGGAGAATTCGTCAACAGCATAACAAGACGGTCGATACCGTAGCCGATACCGCCTGTAGGAGGCATACCGATCTCGAGTGCATTCATGAAATCCTCGTCGGTCGTATTCGCTTCCTCATCGCCTGCTGCCAAAGCAGCCTCCTGCGCCTTAAAGCGTGCTCTCTGGTCAATCGGATCATTTAACTCGGAATAAGCATTACACATCTCCCAAGTGTTGATGAACAGCTCAAAACGCTCTACGTGCGTAGGCTTGTCCGGCTTTCTCTTCGTAAGCGGAGATACCTCAACCGGATGGTCCATAATGAACGTAGGCTGAATCAAATGCTCCTCAACAAACTCCTCGAAGAACAAATTCAAGATGTCGCCCTTCTCGTGGCGTGCCTCGTAATGAACATTCTTCTCATCGGCAATGCGCTTAGCCTCAGCGGTATCTGCAATCTTGTCGAAATCAATACCGGTGTAACGCTTTACCGCCTCGTTCATCGTAAGACGCTCGAACGGCTTACCGAGGTCAATCACATGCTCGCCGTAAGGAATCTCGGTCGTGCCGCAAACCTCCTGCGCGAGATAACGGAACATATTCTCCGTCAAATCCATCATTCCATAATAATCGGTATATGCCTGATAAAGCTCCATCAGCGTAAACTCCGGATTGTGTCTGGTATCCAGACCCTCGTTACGGAATACACGACCGATCTCATACACTCTCTCAAGACCGCCGACAATCAATCTCTTCAAATACAGCTCAAGGGAAATGCGGAGCTTTACGTCCTCATCCAATGCGTTGTAGTGTGTCTCAAACGGTCTTGCCGCAGCACCACCCGCATTTGCCACGAGCATAGGGGTCTCCACTTCCATGAAGCCTCTCTCGTCCAAATAGCGACGAATCGAGCTGATAATCTTAGAACGCTTTACGAAGGTCTCCTTCACTTCCGCATTCATAATCAAGTCGGTGTAACGCTGACGATAACGCGTGTCGGTATTGGTCAAGCCGTGGTACTTCTCCGGCAGAATCTGCAGACTCTTAGACAGAAGGGTAACCTTTGCCGCATGAACGGAAATCTCACCGGTCTTCGTCTTAAATACTTCGCCCTCAACACCGATAATATCGCCCACATCGTACTTCTTGAAGTCCGCATAGGATTCCTCACCGATGCTGTCACGTGCAACATAGCACTGAATATTGCCCGGCAAATCCTGCACGTTGCAGAAGGATGCCTTGCCCATGATACGCTTAGACATCATACGACCTGCAATACGAACGCACTTACCCTCAAGTGCTTCGAAATCGTTCTTGACGTCTGTGCTATGGTGTGTCACATCATACTTTGTAATCTGAAAAGGGTCCTTGCCCGCTTCCTGCAGGTTTGCAAGCTTCTCTCTACGAACGCGAAGAAGCTCACCCAAATCCTGCTGCTGAGCCGGAGCCTGATTGTTCTGCTCTGCCAAAATGCTGTCCTCCTAAAGTTTCTTAGTTTCCTGCCTTGCGGATACCGAGTACACGATATACTACGCTTCCGCTCGGAAGCTCTACCGTTACCTCGTCGCCTACCTTAGCGCCGAGCAATGCTCTACCTACGGGAGATTCGTTCGAAATCTTGCCCTTCAATACATTCGCCTCGGTTGTACCAACAAGCTGATATGTCATCTCGCGATTAGCGGTTACGTTCAAAATCTTAACCTCGCAGCCTACGTTAACGGAATCTGCACTGACGTCGTCCTCGTCTACGACCTCAACGTTCTTGAGAAGCTCCTCAAGCTCCTCGATACGAGCCTCTATCTCACGCTGCTCTTCCTTTGCTGCATCGTACTCTGCATTCTCCGAAAGATCGCCCTGTTCTCTTGCCTCTTTGATCTTCTGAGCCACCTCTTTACGGCTGACAACCTTCAACTGGGTCAATTCGTCTTCAAGGTTCTGTAATCCCTGACTCGTAATAATCGTCTTCTGCGTACTCTTGCGTGCCATCTATACCGACCTCCAAAAATATTAATATCGAACGCTATTAGGTGATTATAGCCTACACCTCTTTTCTTTGTCAACCTATTATTATGCCCACTTTTCGTTTTTGCATAATTTTTTTCATAAATGGTACTCATTTTTGTACGCATTTTTTAGATTCCCATCTTTACTTTTCTGTCGATTCGTGCTATGCTACAAAGTGGTATTTTGATACCACATCTAATATGTTTTTCACGGCGATTTTAGATTTGCCCTGAAACAATAAATAAGGAGGCTATGATATCATGGCAAGAAAAATGAAAACCATGGATGGTAATACAGCTGCGGCTCACGTGTCATACGCGTTTACCGATGTTGCTGCTATTTACCCGATCACCCCTTCCTCCCCGATGGCAGACTGCACGGATATGTGGTCTACACAGGGAAGAAAGAACATCTTCGGACATGAGGTTCTTCTCTCCGAGATGCAGTCTGAGGCAGGTGCTGCAGGTGCCGTACACGGTTCCCTTCAGGCAGGTGCTTTGACTACCACCTACACCGCATCTCAGGGCTTGTTGCTGATGATCCCCAACATGTACAAGATTGCCGGTGAGCTTCTTCCGGGCGTTATTAACGTAACCGCTCGTGCAGTTGCTTCCCACGCACTCTCCATTTTCGGCGATCACTCTGACGTTTATGCATGTCGTCAGACCGGTTTCGCAATGCTCTGCTCCTCTAACGTACAGGAGACGATGGACTTGGGTGCCGTTGCACACTTGACCGCAATCGAGAGCCGCGTTCCGTTCTTGCATTTCTTCGATGGTTTCCGTACTTCCCACGAGATTCAGAAGATCGGTATTTGGGATTACGAAGACTTGAAGGAAATGACCAATATGGACGCTGTTGATGCGTTCCGTAAGCGTGCCCTCAATCCGGAGCATCCGGTTCAGAGAGGTACTGCTCAGAACCCCGATGTATTCTTCCAGGCAAGAGAAGCTTGCAACCCTTATTACGATGCTGTAGCTGATATCACTGCTGCATATATGGATAAGGTAAATGCTAAGATCGGTACCGATTACAAGCCTTTCAACTACGTTGGTGCTGCTGATGCAGAGCACGTTATCATCGCAATGGGTTCCGTATGTGATACGATTGAAGAAACCGTTGAGACGATGGTAGCTGATGGCGCTAAGGTTGGTTTGATTAAGGTTCGCCTTTACAGACCTTTCTCCGTTAAGCATTTGCTCAATGTACTCCCTGCTTCCGTTAAGCAGATTTCCGTTCTTGACAGAACGAAGGAGCCCGGTGCAATCGGTGAGCCTCTGTTCCTTGACGTTGTTGCCGCTCTTAAGGATTCCGCATTTGCGAACGTTCCCGTATACAGCGGTCGTTACGGTCTCGGTTCTAAGGACACGATCCCGGCTGACATCTATGCAGTATTCGCTAACACCGAGAAGAAGCTCTTTACGCTTGGTATCGTAGATGACGTTACCAACCTCTCTCTTCCTCGTGTAGATTGCCCGGATACCGCTCCGAAGAGCACGACCTCTTGTAAGTTCTGGGGTCTCGGTGCTGACGGTACCGTAGGTGCGAACAAGAACTCCATCAAGATTATCGGTGATCATACCGACATGTACGCTCAGGCATACTTCGATTATGACTCCAAGAAGTCCGGTGGTGTTACGATTTCTCACCTTCGTTTCGGTAAGGACCCGATTAAGTCCACCTACTTGATCAACAAGGCTGATTTCGTAGCTTGCCATATGCCTGCTTACGTTCGTAAGTACAACATGGTTCAGGATCTTAAGGATGGCGGTAGCTTCCTTTTGAACTGCTCTTGGGATATGGATGAGATCGAGAAGCATTTGCCCGGTCAGGTTAAGAAGTATATGTACGACCACAAGATTAAGTTCTACACCATCGATGGTATTCAGATTGGTAAGGAAGTTGGTCTCGGCGGACGTATCAACACGATTCTTCAGGCTGCTTTCTTCAAGCTTGCTAACATCATCCCCGTTGATGACGCTGTGAAGTATATGAAGGACGCTGCTACCGCTTCTTACTCCAAGAAGGGTGATGATATCGTTAAGATGAACCATGCAGCTATCGATCGTGGTATCGAGGGTGTTGTAGAGATCGCAATTCCTGAGTCCTGGAAGGACGCAGTTGCTGAGGATCTCACCACTACGTTCACGAACGGCGACGCTAAGGTTCTTAAGTATGTCAATACGGTTCAGGCTAAGATCAATGCACAGGATGGTAACAGCCTCCCTGTATCCGCATTTACCGATTATGTAGACGGTACCGTTCCGTTCGGTACTTCCGCATACGAGAAGCGCGGTATCGCAATTGATGTTCCGGTATGGAACGCTGCTGACTGTATCCAGTGTAACCAGTGTGCATACGTTTGTCCTCACGCTTGTATCCGTCCTGTCGTTATGGATGCTGATCAGGCTGCAGCTGCTCCGGCAGGCGCTTCCATGGTAGACCTTAAGGCTCCCGGAATCGAAGGCAAGAAGTATGCTATCGCAATCAGTGTACTTGACTGTACCGGTTGTGGCGCTTGTGCTACCGTATGTCTTGGTAACAAGAAGGGTAACGCACTTTCTATGGTTAGCCTTGATGACAACCTTGAGGCTCAGAAGCTGTTCGATTACGGCGTAACGCTCGAGGATCCTAAGGATGTAATCGCTAAGTTTAAGGAGACTACCGTTAAGGGTAGCCAGTTCAAGCAGCCGCTCCTCGAGTTCTCCGGAGCTTGTGCAGGTTGTGGTGAGACTCCTTACGCTAAGCTTATCACGCAGCTCTTCGGTGACAGAATGTTGATTGCAAATGCTACCGGATGTACCTCCATCTGGGGTGGTTCCTCTCCTTCTACTCCTTACACGGTGAACAAGGAAGGCAAGGGTCCTGCTTGGGCTAACTCCCTCTTCGAGGACAACGCTGAGTTCGGTTATGGTATGCACCTTGCAACCGTAGCTCTCAGAGATCGTTTGATCGCTTCTGTAGAGAACATTCTCGCTAACACCGATAAGGAAGATGTTAAGGCAGCTTGTGAGGCTTATCTTGAGACCAAGGATTCCTCTACTTTGAACGCTATCGCTTCTAAGAACCTCCTTGCAGTACTTGAGGCTTGTGATTGCGATTGTGCAGACAAGAAGAACATCCTTGACAATAAGGATTTCCTCTCCAAGAAGTCTCAGTGGATCTTCGGTGGTGACGGCTGGGGTTACGATATCGGTTACGGCGGTGTAGACCACGTACTCGCTTCCAACCGCGACGTTAACATCATGATCTTCGATACCGAGGTTTACTCCAACACCGGTGGTCAGGCTTCCAAGGCTACTCCTACCGGCGCTATCGCACAGTTCGCTGCTGCAGGTAAGGATGTAAAGAAGAAGGATATCGCTGCTATCGCTATGAGCTATGGCTATATCTACGTTGCTCAGATCGCTATGGGTGCAGACCCGAATCAGTGTATCAAGGCAATCGCAGAGGCAGAGGCTTATCCGGGCCCGTCCCTCATCATCGCATACGCTCCTTGTATCAACCATGGTATCAAGGGCGGCATGAAGAGTGCACAGGCTGAGGAGAAGCGTGCTGTTGAGGCAGGTTACTGGCATCTGTTCCGCTTCAACCCTGCTCTTAAGGAAGAAGGAAAGAATCCGTTCATTCTCGACTCCAAGGAGCCTACGGCTGATTACGTTGAGTTCATCAACAGCGAGGTTCGTTACAACAGACTTTCCAGATCCAATCCGGAAAGAGCTAAGGCTCTCTTCGAGAAGGCTGCTAAGGATGCTAAGGACAAGTACGCTGAGCTCGTTAAGCGCGCACAGAACTAATCCGATTCACAGGCTAAGCTAGCCTAACAATAAAGAACGAGTGGACTGAAGGGTCCACTCGTTCTTATTTTGTTCATTTCGTTTGTTATTATGCATGGGAACTATGTATTCGGGCCCATGCGGT
>JAZODS010000143.1:0-2268 GCA_045597165.1 Lachnospiraceae bacterium
GAAGAAGGAGGGTGTTCTGGACAAGGCTTACGAGCTTCGCGACCGCCTCGGTGCTTTCCGCGTGAAGGTAGACGACAGCGACAAGAGCCCCGGCTTCAAATTCGCCGAGCAGGAGATGCGCGGTATTCCGGTTCGTGTGGAAATCGGCCCGAAGGATCTTGCAAACAACCAGGCAGTGCTCGTTCGTCGCGATACGAGAGAGAAGCTGGTTGTGTCCTTGGATGACATTGAGACCGCTATGGAAGAGCTTCTTGCGAAAATGCAGAAGGAGATGCTCGAGCGTGCTCGCGAGCACCGCGACGCTCACACCTACGTAGCAACCAACATGGACGAGATGAAGGACATCGCGGCAAATAAGCCCGGCTTCATCAAGGCAATGTGGTGTGGCGACGTATTTTGCGAAGAGAAGATCAAGGAAGAAGCCGGCGTAACGTCTCGTTGTATGCCGTTCGCGCAGGAGTGCCTCGACGACAAATGCGTATACTGCGGCAAGCAGGCAAAGAGCATGGTATACTGGGGCAAGGCGTACTAAGCGATAGCATTTGTACAAATCCAATCATGAAATTAAGAAAGAGCTTGCGGCGAATATGCTGCAAGCTCTTGTTTATTAATCCGATTTTTCGCTGTAGGACAGGACCACAATAACTACGACAAGTCAGCCCTTCGAAAAACAGCACAAGACACCAATGCCAAAAGAACAATCACTACCGCAAAAGCAGCATTGATAATTCCCCACTGTGCAAGGGAAGATTGTCCGAAAGCCACCGCATATAGCGGTTGATTTCCGAGGACATTTAGCGGCGCTTTCTCCGCATATGTAGCTATCACTCGCACCACAAAAAAGAATACAATATCCAGCATTCCCGCTACAATCTCATTGTGCGTCATCACGCCAAAAAAGAAAAACGCAAGCATGTACGGCAACAGGCAAACCATCAAACTAAAGAACTCCAAAATCCAGACAAGCGCTATATGCATTGCTATCACATGTCCGTTTATAACAAAAATAACGTTATTAACATGTGTAGAGAAGATAAATGTATATATGCCTCCCAGAAGCTGTAGCCCTGTATAACTCAACAGCGACAGCAACAGATACGTTCCGAACTTCTCCCATAAAACTTGCATACGCTGTCGTCCGGCATACAAAAGACGATGCCGTTTCCCTGTAAAGTCCAACACAAATAGGTTCATCGAGAGATACGCTGTAACAAGTAACATGATTAATTGTATGCTACCGTTCATACTCATCATCACGCACAAACTATCGCGACTGCTACCCGCATACGTTTCCGAATACAATACTCCCTCTGACGATTCCATGTAATGTTCAATAACATACTCGAACACAGCCAAACGGTCACGTATCGGTTGAAGGTCCAAGCCCATCTCCTCGTATTCCGCTCTATTATTTTCAAACGACAGCTTGGCTTCCTCGTATTCTTTTACAAGCTGATCCCTATTAGCATAATCATTCAGATAGAACGACAGATCATTAGATCGACTTACTTGGATGGTATTTTGGAGTGTAAGCACACAAAATGCAATTACAGTTATGTATAAGAATACTATCGTACTCTTTCGGCAAAAGAATTTACGAAGTTCTCTCTTCATTGTCTTCCTCCCGCGTATTCTTCATCACTTCGTGATAATGCTCTTCCAAAACGGACTGCTGCTTCGACACCCCACAGACATTTGCACCGATGAGTATCAACTCCCGAACCATGTCCGCAACATCCTGTTCGTTTCCGGACATATAAAGTACGTTGTTAACGATTACGAGGCCCTCCGTTTCCAGCACACGGTGAACATTCGCATCTACCTTTCCATACAGCTGGATCGCGTAAACATCTCGCTGTCTATCCTTGATGCATAGTTCCTTCACTATCTTTCCCTCCGCCATGACAAGCACGCGGTCACAAACGTTTTGCAGTTCAGCGAAATTATGACTGGATATCAACACTCCACGCCCTTTCTTTAACTCCGTCAAACATCTATCCAACTCATTCAGCGAGTCCATATCCAATGATACGGACGGTTCATCCAAAAGCAAAATCTCAGAATCAGACAAAAGCATCATCCAAAGAGCAAGCTTTTGTCGCATGCCCATGGAATACTTTCGCACGGCTTCTTCGCAAAATGCCTTACAACCAAACGGAGCTTGCTCGATTTCCTCTTCGTTCACCTTTCGATTTAGATAATACTCTACATTCTCTCGGCCGGTCATATCCAAATAAAAAGCCGGCTGCTCGATTAACGCATAAACCC
>JAZODS010000144.1:0-9268 GCA_045597165.1 Lachnospiraceae bacterium
AGTCCACAAGCATCGGATTGTCCAAATGTTCTGCTCGGATACAAGTACCCACAGTAAAATGGTCCTTATATCTCTCGCTCAAACGGGTTCCCAGCACCTTCTTCGTCTCACGAACCGGACGACTCTTCGTTGCAGCTTCAAACCCAACTCCGAGCTTGCCTTCCATCTTCAGTCCGGAATTCTCGCCAAATGAATTTGCCATAGGAAACACCTCCAATGCAATCACAATCACAGCACATGCCACGTTGTTAACAACAAGTCAAACCATACCCAAAATGCTCTGCGTCGGCAGTGACAATTCAGACCTTGTCGAACACATGACATCTTATAATTTACCATTACAATTATACCATGTCCAAAGTATAAAATCCAGTACTATCTCATCCGAAAGTGACGGATTTTTTGTATTTTTACATACTAAACAGCCTAATTTTCTTACTTTTTAAGGTTGCCGCGATACCTACTCACCGTCCTTCAAAATTCGCTCAATTAAAAACAGAGAGGTCACACGGACCTCTCTGTCGTCGTTATCGCTTAATTACCATCCACCACGTGGTATCACTTCGGAAAAACCATCGTCTGACCATCCATCCAGTAGCGGTTCGGAAAAACCATCATCCGTCCATCCATCTCCGCCTGAGGTTGTGATGATATCTTCAGCGGCAAACTCGATAAGCTCTAATCTTGCTGCCTCATATACTTCTTTTTTCATCGCCTGTCCTCCCACCGCATTACTGCTCATTAGTTCCCACTGCACCATGCAATTTCAGGGACAGAACGACACATGCTCTCGCCCATGTCGTATCATCGGCCTCTCCGTCAGCACCTGTCTTGTAGTAGATGGACAAGAAGAGATCCGTATCTGCATATTCAACAGGTACTACAAATCTCTGCATGACCATACCACGGTACTGATCAAGGTAATCATCATTAGCAAAAATCGTTGTATAATCCAAAATCGCGCCGGCACTCGTATTCTTTCCGAATGCGCCGAAAGTCAATACCGTCTCGTCGCCTTCGTCGCCAAGCTGTGTATTAAACACGCGCGTATAGCCTTCGTCAAGATTCTCATCGAATCCGGTGAACGACAGATTGTACTGAATTGCGCCCAGATCCTCAAGTACGCCGGTTGCCATCGTGAAATAGTAGTACTTTCCGGTCTTATCGTTCTTAACCTGTTCCTCAGTACAACCAAGATAAAATGCCTCTACATCGTCGTACTGAATGCGGCTATATACTGTGCTACCTGCGATCTCATGATTTCCGTTATAAGCTACAAAATTGTAGTATATCCACGGCTCAATATGTCTGCTCTCATCCAATACAAGCTCTGCTACCAAATCCACATCTCTTGCCGGTACTTCGTAGCCATCCTGACCCTGCTCGTAAATCTCGCCGGTCAACTTGTCTACCCATACAACCGTGTATGCCGGAGAAGGCAGCTCAACCTGTGCGTCGTCTACGTAAGGCATGTCGTCAATCACAGTGCCTGCAAGACGATCCAAGCCTTCGAAAGTGTAGTCGCCGGTTACTTCTACTTCCTCACCGTCAACTACGATGAAGAATCTCGTATTGTAAGTACGCGTAAGCACTACGTGGTATACAACGTTGCCGTTCTCATCCTCGCCGGTTACCATCTCGTCTACCGGAATCTCGTGCTCCTCGTACTCGCCGGGTGCTCTGTAGCTCATCTTATACGTTCCTGCGCTCAAAAGCTCAACGTAGGAAATCGGCTCGTCGTTCTCATCCAATACAGGAAGGTTTTCAAATACAACCTCTGTAGTAACGTCAGAATGGTAGTGCTCACCATCGATTTCATAAAGCTTGTCATCATGAGCAAGCTCGCCAATCGGAACGATGACAGATGCCAGCACAGAATGCTCTTCGTCGAACAGATCAACTTCTATCGTCTCAGGACGCAAATCCACTCTGTTACCGTCAACCAACGTAACATCAAGTGCAAGCGAAGTGATCGGCTTTGCAAGCAAATATACATTGGACTCGCCGAAGGTGTACTCGCCACCCGCACCAAGAACGCCCTTGTAATCAAGGCTCTTAAAGGTTGCCTTCTCCTGAAGCTCTTTGCTCTTTACTACGGACGTAATATCATTGCCGTCCTCGTATACTTCCCAAATCAAGCCGTAGTTCTCATTCAAGTAGAACTCCGCATCCTTCTTTGCGTCTGCAAATGCTTCACCCTTCGTAAGAAGGCTCATTACATCTCCCTCATCGTAAGCATTTTCCACGCTTGCCATGGGGGCTTTCTTCATTGCGATTTCTTTATACTTACCATCGATACCTACGTATACGTAACGAACCGTGTACTGCGGTGCTACGGTAGGAGTAGGTGTGCTCGTGGGAGTAGGTGTGTTTGTAGGCGTAGGCGTGCTCGTAGGAGTAGGTGTACTCGTAGGAGTTGCCGTAGGCGCCTTAGTCGGAACAGGCGTAGCCGTAGGTGCCGTAGTCGGCCAAGTCGGCCAAGACGGCCATACAGGGCGGTTAGGCCATGTGGGCCAGCCGGGACCTACCGGTGCCTTTGTAGGTGTAGGCGTACTCGTAGGAGTTGCCGTAGGTGCCTTTGTAGGTGTAGGCGTGCTCGTAGGAGTAGCCGTAGGTGCCTTTGTAGGTGTAGGCGTGCTCGTAGGAGTTGCCGTAGGTGCCTTTGTAGGCGTAGGCGTGCTCGTAGGAGTTGCCGTAGGTGCCTTTGTAGGCGTAGGTGTGCTCGTAGGAGCAGGAGTAGGTTCAACCTCAGCCTCTACGTAGCTTGCGGGCATCGTAAATGCGGAGCCATCCTGCTGTACATTAATAGAAACATTCTTACCAATCAGCTGTCCGTAATTGTGACCCTGTCCACCGGAAATGTCGGCATTGGGTGCCAATACATTACCCTGAATCATGGTATAGGTGTCCATCTTCTTAGCTTCAAAGAAATTGAAAAGAACGTGTCTGGATGCATCAAGGGATTCCTCTGAGGAGGAAGCAAGCGGCACCCCATTCTTGTAGCTGCCCGTTGCCGTATCGTAATAATGTACCTGGATACTGTTCTGAATTGTATATGTAATCTCTTCGCCCGGCACGTTGAACACTACATAAGAGCCCTGCGGAATATAGATGTCAAGCTGATTCAATACGCCCGACTTCCACTGGTCCTTCGTAAAGGTAAATACGTTCAACTTCGAATCGTATCCATAATACGCTCCGTTGCCATATGCGAGCTGTACATTGCCATCCGTATTCGGCATAGCTGCAAGCTCAGCACTCTTCTTGCGAAGCATCTCAAATTCTGCTTCAAAATCAATCAAACCATCTGCCAACACAAGCATGGATGCCGTGTCGGAATCGGTTGCAGAAAGGCTCGTAGATGCAATAATTGCATTGTTAGCCGTTCTGTTATTCAACGGATGAACATAAATCAAAGGAGCATTTGCATTCTCACAAATGATAATTGCTCTGCCGTCTGCCGCACCACCATTTGCATTCACGCCCTCGATCATATAAGATCTGCCTGCCTTGTTGACAAATGTGGTTGCTGCGATACGTCCCTTCGTATCTGCCACAAAGCCGTGAGTTCCTGCGGAAATCTCAGCCTGCTTCTCTGCAAATACTGCGAACTTTGCTGCAGTACCAAGATAATAGGTAATCTCAGCTCCGTTCTCGTCATAATCCGTACCGATAAGTTTCTTTGCTTCTTCACGCGCTGCATTGTTGTCCAATGCGATAACCGAATGCTCGAAGCTGCCATTCGTGTAATCAGGAACAGCTACTATACCTGCATTCGTATCTGTAGTGACCCCATTTCCACCGATGTTGTCCCCGGCATAATATGCCGTACTTTTTGTAGCTGCGTCTGCGTTCCCTACGGACCCCACAGCCCCTACAGCTAGTGCTACAACAAGCGCAATACTTACGAATGTTGATCGCACACTCTGGGAAAAGTTCTTCATATTTCCTCCTTATTCAATTGTAACTAGAGAATAATAATTGGTTACCAACGCACTCTCGTACGTTAAACCAGGATAAAATATAACTGATGGTCTTGTCGATTGTCAACGATTTTCGCGCGACGATATTCTAAAATATTTATAAACCCAAAGTCACCGTTTTTGGCACATGGAATCTATTAATATCTCCATCCAAAAGAATCAAACCATCGCCCAACTTCCGCCAACTGTGTCTCAAAAAAACGCCGACCACACATTACATGTGATCGGCATCTCATTATGGTTCATATTGCGTATACCCCATCGCATTTTGCAATCGTGTCGATCGAGCCGTCTTCGTTGTAGGTGAACTCCGCCACGCACACAGAGCGGTGGAACAAACTACCGCCCGGAAGATCGCCGGTGTGATAGAACAGGTACGAATGTCCCTTGAAGTCCGCAATGCCCGGGTGATTCGTGAACACTCCACCCTTCTCGGTCATCAGCACGCCGCCGTATACCCACGGACCGGTCGGCGATGTAGAGGTTGAATACGCCAAATGCTCATCGCTCTTGCCCACGCCAAATGCGGCATATACCATGTAGTAGATGTTGTTTCTCTTATAAAACCACGGCCCTTCCGCATAGGACGTACCGGTCATGTGGCCTCCCTTTGCAAAGGACTCCTCCGTCATCGGAACCTTCACAATTCCAACCGACTCGTCGTAGGAAACCATGTCTTCGTTCAACAGCACGTAGCGCAGCTCGGGATTACCGAAGTACAGATACGCCTGTCCGTCGTCGTCGATGAACACGGTAGGGTCGATGTCGTTCCAGTCGTCCTCATCCACAAGCGGATATCCGAGATCGACAAACGGCCCCGTCGGACTGTCCGAAATGCCAACCGCTATCGCCATGCCACCGTACTTTTTCTGTACCGGACAGTAGAGATAGAATTTGCCGTTGCGGCAAACCGCCTGAGGCGCCCATGCTCTGTCTTGAGCCCAGTAGATATCGTCCAGTGAAAATACCTCGCCGTGGTCAGTCCAATTCACCATATCCTTCGTGGAATAGCAGCGCCAGTTTACCATCGTATAAAAATCATTAACCAACTCATCCTCGTCGTGTGTCGTATAGAGATACAGCGTATCTCCTAAAACCATCGGCGCAGGATCTGCGGTATACATCGATGTGATAATCGGATTCTTGCAAAATGCACGCTTGCTCTCCTGCAGCTCTGCATTTGCCGGTGTTACATTATTATTGCTTCCCATAACAATACCTCTTATATAGGCTCCCACTACTCTTCGTCGGGCAGCTCATCCCAGGCAATCGTCTCTTCCACATAGCCCTTCTTCGCCATGCTACGTGCGACAAGCTTTACGAACAAGCCGGAGGCAAGGCTCAGACCCATGATCAGCCATCCCGCAATGATATTGGAAACCAAGGAATAGCCATCTGCCGCTCCGTAGATACCACCGTTCGAGAACAGCGAAATCAAGTTCCATACGAACAAGCAGGAAAGCACTGCAGGGGAAATGATCTTAATCGACAACGTGAACAACCATGCGGGCATCTTGAACTTGTCGGTATTTCGGTTGATTTCCGTAAGCACCTTCGACGTCTTGAAGCACCAACCAATCACGATTACCTCCAAAATACCGGTCAGGATAAGCGTGTAGCTGTTGATGAAATTGTCGAGGATATCGAGCCACGCAAGACCCGCTCCCGTAACGAAAATGAGTCCGAGGAAGATCTCCATCACGCACAGCGTCAAAGTGGTCTTTCCCTTGTTCAGCTTAAACTTATCCGAAATTGCCGTGGACACGCCCTCTACGATCGAGAACAACGAATCGATTGCAAGCGTGATCAAGCAGAAATAGAATACGTAAGCAAACAGAGCATTTAACCAAGGAAGCGAGGACAGCTTTACAATTGCCTGCGGGTAGATGATAAATGCCGTACTGATTCCGGAGGTACTCATGTTGTCGAGCATGCCAACGCCGGCCATCGTCGTAAACATAACGACACCTGCGATCACACTGATCAACATATCCGCTACCGCAATGATAATACTGTCTACCGCAATATTGGACTTGCGATCCAGGAACGAACCGTATGCCACCATAATTGCCATAGCAACAGACAAGGAATAGAACACTTGGCCGATTGCATCAACCCACAGCGTCGAGTCCTTCAGCGCACTCCAGTCCGGAACGAACAATCTGGACAAACCGTCAAATGCTCCGTCCATCGTGAAGCCGCGGATTGCAAGAATCACAAGGCAAACGAGAGGCAATGCAACGGTGTATTTTACAACCTTGCCAACACTGGTAGTTCCTTTGCGGATGCAAAGGTAACAAGCCGCCCAAGCAATCAAAAGACATCCCAGCACGGACCACGCAATCGTGCCGTAGCCGGAAGTCGTTCCGGTTGTCTTAATCAAATTCATCCACAGATTCTTCGCAGACTCTGTGTCACCTGTAAATGCCGCAAACTTATGGCTGTTTGCGAACATAAGAATTACCCATGCAAATACAACGGCATAGTATACGGAGATAAAAAAGCCATTTGCCGTTGCAATCCAACCAATCGGCTCAGCCTTCTTATTGACCGTACGCATAGCGCCGGGCGTTCCCTGACGGGTACGACGACCGATCGCAATCTCCATCATCAGCATCGGGATACCGATTACAATCATAGCGAGCAAATACACAAACAAAAATGCTCCGCCGCCATGCTTAGCAGCCAAGCCGGGGAATCGCCATGCATTTCCCAAACCAACGGCGGATCCGATTGCCGCCAAGATAAATGTAGAACGAGATGACCATTTTTCACGCATAAATTATGTACTTCCTATCGTAATATTTTGTCCATTGTAACACATCCGGAGCACTTTCGCAACGGGGCAAGGCACTGCGTATTAATCCTTGGTTTTTCACCGGAATTGTGGTATAATTAATGTAGTAAATCTGATTTAGGAGGGCAGTATGGCACTTGAAAACAAATTAGGTCTTACCAATTCCGCCGACCTTGCTCGCGAAGAAGAACGCATTAGCAAGAAGCATGCCATTGCGCTTTTCGAGACCGGCATGCTTGATCAGCTTGTCCCGGGAACCTTTTCTGCCCTAAAAGCAATTCACAAGCAACTTTTCGATGAGATCTATGACTTTGCCGGCACACTTCGAACAGTGAACATTTCGAAAGGCAACTTTCGTTTCGCTCCCGTAATGTATCTCGAAGCAGCGCTTGAAAACATCGATAAGATGCCCCAATCCACGTTCGATGAGATTGTCGAAAAATATGTCGAGATGAATCTCGCCCATCCATTCCGCGAGGGCAATGGACGGAGTGCTCGCATTTGGCTTGATCTGATGTTCAAGGCCGAGCTTCACAAGGTTGTCGACTGGAGCAAGATTGAAAAAGAAGATTATTTGCTTGCCATGGAGCGCAGCCCTATTCGAGACATCGAGATTAAGCACATCCTAAGGGCCGCACTTACCGACGACATCCATAGCCGTGAGGTCTTCATGAAAGGAATCGACCACAGCTACTATTACGAAGGCTATACCACCTATAAAGCCGACGAATTATAATTTCAATGTTATTCAAAGTATGACAAACATAAAAGCACCCTCCGGACTCATCGACCGAAGGGTGCTATCATTTTGACATCACATACGCTTTTCACACAGAATCACTTCTATGTTCTTCGCCCTGTCACGTCCGGCTTATCTCGTAAACTGCGAGATGAACTTCCATGCCTGCTCGTTCGTATGCTGTCTGCACTCATGCACCTGATCCTTGATGCTTGCAAATGCCGTGCGGCATACGCCGTCCTCGCTGTCAAAGTAGTGAATGGTCAGGTCGTCGTTTCTGCCATCGTCGTGAAGCGTCTCCACACGGTCGCCGGAAATGCCCCAAACAGGGTCCGCCCACTTGTCCTTGTCTTCAAACTTCACATCGAACTTCGTCTTCAGACGATTCACCTCTGCCGCATACTGAATTCTCTCAAGACCGGACTCCGCCTGGAAAGGCAGCTCGGGCACGTGAGACTTCATTCCGCCGGAATAGAACATCGGAACGGGAACCGTCATGTTCAACTCGCCATTGCCGGACTGGCTCAACGGGTTGTTGCGAATCGGGAACAATGCACTTGCAGGCGCAAGTCCCGCAAAGACGGAAGGATACTCCTCAAACATATTCCACGTCTTACCGCTTCCCATGGAAAATCCGGTTGCGTAGATACGACGCTCATCAATGTTGTAGCGCTTCTTCAGCTCCTCAATCACCTCAATGGCCTCAGTAGCCGTTACGTCCTGGTGATTATCAATGGCAACGTACAAAAATCCGAACTTGTGCGCAACGGCATACCAACCGGACACAAACGTCAAGAACATAGAGGAATCGCCGCCACCGTGGAAGCCCATCAGCAAAGGAGCCGGTCCATTGGCAAATGCATCGTTGTTGTAATACGCGAAATAACCCACCTTATGCTCTTCGGAATCCTTAAAGATACCTCTGTTATCCGAAGAAGTCTTCACTACGACTGTGCCTGCTTCCTCCGTCATATCCATAGCCGGGAAATCCGGCTCAATCTCCATGTTGCCGCACCACATCTTGAACCTGCGGACAAATGCCTTGAAATCCGCACGGTAGTCAGCCTCTGCCTTCACCAAGAGATTCTCACAGCCCTGCAATGCAGCATTTACCTCATCGGAATTGCCGACACTCAGGATACCGATGTCCTTGCGTTCCGGTGCGGGCACAACGCTCAGTCTCTCCATGGAGCACATAGCAGGCGTAATCTCGCCGGGGCCCCAAAGGTACTCTCCGTGAAGCGTCTTCAAAAGATTCTTTGCAACGTAATCCGCAGACTCACCGTAGCTGTAGATGTCGGCTCTGAAAATCGCGCCTCTTACGTAATAGCCCTTAAACTGACGTGTGAAAAAGTCCGTGATTCCGACAATTCCGTCAGAATAATAAGGATTCATCTTCACCTCTGCGATCACAGAAGCGTACAGCTCCTCGGTCGCGTTCTTCCAACCACCTTCATTGGTCGGATATACGAACAAGACACTCGAATCCACTGCCGACGCGATGTCCGCCAATCCACTTGCATTTGCAAATGCAATTGCCTCCTCCATGCTCTGTCTGTTCTCTTCGAACACCAGCAAAAGCGGAGCGCGGAACGAATAGTTATTCGCCTGGCCGTCCACATCATTTGCAGGTACGTATGTCTTGAGATAGAACTTCTCGAATTCATACTCCCAACACTTACCGCCATCAGCCAATGTGCTGACAACCGGTCTTTCCATCATTGCCATAAATAAAGCCCTCCTACAAAA
>JAZODS010000145.1:0-6263 GCA_045597165.1 Lachnospiraceae bacterium
CCACCGATGATGGAGATAGCTGCTGCTGCCTTGTCGTTAAAGCCAAGGAAAATAGCAGACAGATAAGCAAAGAAGATACCGAGCTGTGCTGCTGCACCAAGCAAGAAGCTTCTCGGGTTCGAAATCAAAGGTCCAAAGTCGGTCATCGCGCCGACACCCATGAAGATCAAGCACGGAAGAATCGCCCACTCGTCCAAAAGGAAGAAATAATACAGCAAACCACCGGCCTGCTCCGTCTCTTCCATCTTTGCAAAATCCTTTACGAAGAAATTGGACTGCTCGCCTTCCTTCGTATCGAAGCTGAGAATCACTTCTCCTTCCTTCGTAGAGTACGTCGTCGTAATCGTGCTCATCCAGTTCGTCTCGCCGGGTGCTTCACAGGTCATTCCACCCTTATCCTTATCGGAATAGCGCACGGTGAGATTCTCAATGTCATAATAGTCAAAGGTTACTTCGCCATCGTAAATGGTTATCAGCTTTTCTCCCTCAGCGTTGTAAAATGTCTGTACACATTCTACCGGCTCAGCCATAATGGCGGGATACATGTTAACCAAAAGCATACCGAAGGAAATCGGCACCAACAAGAGAGGCTCGTAGTCCTTTGCAATAGCAAGATATAGGAAAAACAGTGCAACGCCAATCATTAAGAGGTTGCCCCATGTAAGGGATGCAAATGCAGTGGCTTTGGCTAGATTTCCTAATGTGTCAATAATATAATCCATTCTGCGTTTACCTCCCGGTTCATCGTATCAACAATTCTTATTAGTTCAATGTTGCAAGCAATTCACCAGGATCTACGCTCTGTCCAACTGTTACGTTAATACTAGCAACGGTACCGTCCTGAGGAGCTACGATATCGTTCTCCATCTTCATAGCCTCAAGAACTACGAGAACATCGCCCTTCTTAACTGCTGCGCCTGCTGCTGCAACAACCTTAAGAATCTTACCGGGCATCGGAGCATTTACCGATACGCTACCCTGTGCACCTGCGGGAGCTGCTGCCTTAGGTGCTGCCTTAGGAGCTGCGGGAGCTGCCTTAGGTGCTGCTACAGGAGCTGCTACGGGAGCTGCTGCTACGCCTGCGCCTTCTTCTACGCATACTTCGTATACGTTACCATTAACTGTGATAGTATAATTCTTCATAATAATCCTCCTAGTTTAAGGCCTTCTGCCAATTTGCTTTGTTTACTTTGCGAATGGAACGTACCACCAGACTGTCTGCCGGAACATCATTTCCCTGTGCTGCCTCGTAAGCATGAATCGCCGCGGTAATCACCGCGATGAGCTCAAGGTCATCGGTCTGCTCAACTACAACCGGTGCTGCAACGGGTGCTGCAACAGGTGCGGGAGCTGCCGGTGCCTTCTTCTTACTGTCCGTCTTATTTACGAACTTCAGCAAGGAGATGATGAGGCTGATCAAGACGAGCATAACAAATACGATAGAGATACCCAAAATCGTATTCAAGCCGGCCGTTGCCAACACATCCGATGAAACGCCAAAAAGAAATAGTTTCATAATCTCTCCATTTCTGCGTCGGTTACCGAAATGCAACCGTTACGCATCCTATATAATCATTAAACGGTTCCGTGCTTCTTGTTCGGACGTGCCTCACGCTTAGTGCTGAGCATCTCGAAAGAGTAAATCAACTGTGCACGAAGCTCATCTGCTGCAAGGATTGCGTCAACGTATCCTCTCTTTGCTGCGCTCTCAGAGCTAAGGCAAAGCTTACGATACTCAGCTTCCTTCTCCTTCAGCATCTCTGCACGATTCTCTGCTGCGTCAAGCTCCTTAGCATACACGATCTGTGCAGCAAGGTTAGCTTCCATAGCACCGATCTCGCTACCCTCAAGTGCGAATTCCAAATCAGCGCCGATGGACTTAGAGTTCATGCAAACATATGCGCTACCATATGCCTTGCCGGTTACTACGTTAATCTTCGGAACCGTAGCGTTAGCAAATGCATACGTAAGCTTGCCGGCAGCAATTGCAACGCTCTTCGTATCGCATGCACAACCGGTGTAACCGATTACGTTCGTCAATGTAAGTACCGGAATGCCAAATGCATCACAGAACTCTACAAAGGACTCAGCCTTGTAGCATCCCTTCGTAGTAAGGACAGCATCGTAGCTGGCAACCGTCTTGCCATTCTCATCCTTCTCAGCCGTACGGTTTGCAATCGCACCAACCGTAACACCGTTGAGACGAATAAATCCGGTAACCATCTCCTTAGCATAAGCAGACTTCACTTCAAAGAAGATTCCGTCGTCGGAAAGCTCTGCCAATGCCTTTGCAACATCTGCAAGATCCGGAGCAACCGCACGATTCAAATCATCCGTGCACTCTACCTCTGCATCTGCAATGTTGTTGGACGGAAGCAATGCAACCAAGTCGCGTACTCCACCCAATACTTCCTCGTCACCCTCCATAACAAAGTCAGCGTTACCTGCCTCTGCCATGAACTTAGCACTGGAAGTGTCACATTTTCCAATATAGTTGCCCGCAACTGCATTCGGAGTATTTACGAACAGCTTGCCATTCTTGTCCTCCATGAATACGAAGTCGCTCATTGCTGCCAAAACAGCAAGTCCGCCACCGCAGGTACCGAAAATAGCGCTAATCTGCGGAACTACGCCCGAAGCCATGGTCTGTGCCTTGTACAACTCACCAAAGCCGGCCAAAGCATCCGTTGCCTCCTGCAAACGAACACCCGCACAATCGATCAAGCCGATTACCGGTGCGCCTGTCTTCATTGCCAATGCATAAAGCTTAGCAATCTTCTTTGCGTGCATCTCACCCAACGTTCCGTTAATGGAAGCAACATCCTGGCTGTAGACATACACAAGTCTTCCGTCGATTACGCCGTAACCTGTAACTACACCATCACCCGGAGCATCCATCTGCTGCATATTGAAATCCGTGCTTCTCTTCGTTACAGATGCACCGATTTCAACAAAACTGTTGTCGTCGAGCAAAGTATAAATTCTATCCTTCGCCGACAATTTTGCTGTACTACTCATGTTCAGCCCTCCGTCTTATAATAATATAAATTTAATTTATACAAACCAATTTACACCGATTATCATTATACCCGTTCACACGGCAAAATGCAATCTCAAAATTCGCGATTTCGCAAAGATTTTTTATGTAAAAAAACAAAACGACGATGCCATCAGACATCGTCGTAATCTTCGTCATATTCAGCTAAAACACTTCGGATAGAGTCCGCAGAAAAACCACGTCTGGCAAGCATCGCGTAAAGCTTCTGACGCTCCTCTCGAGATATCTCCGTACGCTCTCCGATCTTCTTTCGAACAATGCGAGCGGCAGCTTCTCTTTCGCGCTTCTCTTCGCTCTCATCCTCGGACACCGCATACTCTTCTTCGTATCGGGCAAATGCCTCTTGCACGTCCGATTTCGTCAAGCCTCTGGTCAGCAAGGTCTGCTCGATCTGGCGTCGACTCTTCGTGCCACCGACCGATACGATATAACGAACACCGTATCTGACATCGTCTAAGTAAGGATACTGTGCGAGATAGTCCATAATCGCCTCGATCTGAGCGTCGGTATATTCAAGGGAACGCAGCTTATTCTTAAGCTCCTGTACCGTTCTCTCACGCACCAGCAACAAATCCAACGCCTTACGCTTTCCCGGCGTAATAATGCAATCCTTCTCAATCTTCTGCCATGTCTCATCCGGCACCTCGATGCCGACTTCCAGACTCCAGTAGTTCACGTCACGATTGGAAAGCTTTCCGACAAACGTATCGTCCATATAGATACGACTCTTACTCTTCCCTACCGGTACAATCTCTGTTACTGTCATGAAAGCATCCGCCTACTCGTCCATATCGGAAGAACCGATTCCGTATGCAGCACGAACCTTCTGCTCGATCTCTTCCATAATGTCCGGGTTGTCGCGAAGGAACTGCTTCGCATTCTCACGTCCCTGACCGATCTTCTCGCCTTCGTATGCGAACCACGCACCGCTCTTGTTCACAACACTGCTATTGCAAGCCAAATCGAGAATATCGCCCTCGCGGGAAATGCCCTGTCCGAACATGATATCAAACTCCGCTTCCTTAAACGGCGGAGCCACCTTATTCTTCACTACCTTAACACGCGTACGGTTACCGATCACTTCTCCGGCCGCCTTCAAGGATTCAATACGACGTACATCCAATCTTACGGAAGAGTAAAACTTGAGTGCACGGCCTCCTGTCGTCGTCTCGGGGTTACCGAACATAACACCAACCTTCTCACGAAGCTGATTGATGAAGATAACAATACAATTCGAACGACTGATAACTGCCGTCAGCTTACGAAGTGCCTGCGACATCAAACGCGCCTGAAGACCGACATGAGAGTCACCCATATCTCCGTCAATCTCCGCCTTCGGAACCAATGCCGCAACGGAGTCCACAATTACGATATCCACTGCTCCGGAACGAACCAATGTCTCCGTAATCTCAAGTGCCTGCTCGCCGTTGTCAGGCTGAGATATGTACAGATTATCAATATCCACGCCGATGCTGGATGCATATACCGGATCCAAAGCATGCTCTGCGTCGATAAAGCCGGCAATACCGCCCATCTTCTGTACTTCCGCTACCGCATGAAGAGCAACCGTAGTCTTACCACTGGACTCCGGTCCGTAAATCTCAATAATTCTTCCCTTAGGAAAACCGCCGATACCCAAAGCCACATCCAAACTAAGCGAACCGGACGGAACGGCCTCAACACTCATCGTCGATCCGGAATCACCGAGCTTCATAACAGAGCCCTTTCCGTAAGACTTCTCAATCTGAGCCAACGCGGACTCTAATGCTCTCTTCTTATCTTCACTACTTGCCATATCTACCTCATCCTTTCTAGCGAACAAATGTTCTATTCACATAATATACTGTCCCGTACGCTTTGTCAAGAGAAGAATTATAATATTTTAAATTATTTCTGCCCGTTCTCGAGACGCATTCAGTATAGCAATATACCGTAGCGGATTCCATTCGCATTTTGCCCAACATTTCGGCATTTTTCTAAGCAAGGTGACAATAGAAAACGGAGGTCCGTCGGCCATGTGTGCACAAAGCCGTCAAAACCTCCGTCTCATATTTGTTTCTTTTTCCGATGTAAGAAGTTCTACTCCTCTTCGGAAGTAACATCGAACAATGCATCGACAAATGCCTCGGCATCAAACCTCTGCATATCCTCAAGCTTTTCGCCTACACCGATGTACTTAACGGGGATGCCGAGCTCCTTTTGAATAGCGATGGCAATACCGCCCTTCGCCGTGCCGTCAAGCTTCGTAATTACGATACCGGTGATGTTAACGATCTCGTTGAATTGCTTCGCCTGCACCAAAGCATTTTGCCCGGTCGTGCCGTCCAATACAACAAAGGTTTCACGATGTGCATCGGGAAATTCTCTGTCGATTACGCGGTTCATCTTCGAAAGCTCCTCCATGAGGTTCTTCTTGTTGTGAAGACGACCTGCGGTATCGCAAATCAGCACATCCGTACCTCTTGCCTTTGCCGCCGTTACCGCGTCGAATACAACAGACGCCGGATCTGCGCCCTCCTTCGCCGCTACGATGTCACAGCCCGCTCTGTGAGACCACTCTACGAGCTGCTCGGTTGCCGCCGCACGAAACGTATCCGCTGCCGCGAGAAGCACCTTCTTGCCTTCCGACTTCAACGAGCCTGCGATCTTTCCTGCCGTCGTCGTCTTTCCGACTCCGTTGACACCGACCATCATAATGACTGTCTTCTTGTCTTCAAATGCATAAGCATCCTCCGGCGGCTGCATCTGCTCCTTAATGCTTTCCATGAGCAATGCGCGGCACTCAGCCGGCTCCTTAACATGGCGTTCCTTCACCTTTGCGCGCAGCTGGTCGAGAATCTCTTCCGTAGTCGCCACGCCGATGTCCGCCATAATCAAAATCTCTTCCAGCTCCTCATAAAAATCCTCATCGATTTTGGAGAAGCCGTGGAAGATTGCGTCCAACCCGCTCACAAGACTGCTACGGGTCTTCGTCATACCTTCCTTCAGACGCTTAAAAAAGCCTTTCTTTTCTCCCATACTACTGTTCCAAATCCTTTTCAATCAAATTCACGGATACAAGCGTAGATACACCCTTCTCCTGCATCGTAATGCCGTAGAGTGCGTCTGCGGCAGCCATCGTTCCGCGTCGGTGCGTAATAACGATAAACTGCGTATCCTTCGTAAGCTTATGCAAATACTGTGCAAAACGGCTTACGTTCGAGTC
>JAZODS010000146.1:0-6208 GCA_045597165.1 Lachnospiraceae bacterium
TCGAGGTCTTCCGTGCCCTGCATCTTCTGTCCCACTTTACGAATCAATTCATATTCTCTTGACAGGTCCATTAAAACCACGCCTCCAAAAAATCCTGCTTCCGCTGAATCATCTCGTCGATGCGGGAAATGTAGTCCGTAAGGCTCTTCACATTTTCCACACGCTCGATGCGGTCCTCCCCGTAAAACACAAACTTAGACATCGCGCCCGCGCCTGCTGCCAGAATCGTCTGCTTCTCCTCCATGATGAGGATGTTGTAGATGCCCTCCTTGCCGTATCGCGCATAGCCGACGTTCTCAAGGTTCTCTGCCATATTCTTTTGGCGATACAGATAGTACGGAAGATATTGCTCCTCCTTCGCAAACTGTACCGTCTGTGCAAGCATCGTCTTCACATCGGTCGCTTCCATGCCCTCATAGCGCTCGCGCTCCATCGTAAGCCTTGCCGCGCGCTTGATTGCCAACGTGTGCACCGTAAGAGAATCCGGCTGAAGCTTCCCAATCTCCCGAAGCGTCAGCGCAACGTCCTCCGGTGTCTCCCCCGTCAGACCGATGATGATGTCCATATTGATGTTGCGATGTCCTACCTCACGTGCCAAGGCAAATGCATCGACAATCTGCTGCGTCGTATGCTTACGTCCGATCAAGTCAAGCGTCCGCTGCTGCATCGTCTGCGGGTTGATGCTGATGCGCGTCACTCCGTACTCAAGCAACAACTCCAGCTTCCGTCTCGTAATGCTGTCCGGACGTCCCGCCTCTACCGTATATTCCACACAGCTCTCCATCGGCAAATGCTCCCGCACCGCCTTCAAAAGCCTCTCCAGCTGCTCCTCGCTGAGCGCCGTCGGCGTACCTCCGCCGATGTATACCGTCTGCAGTGTTTCCTTCGGACGACACGTGCCCAGATACATCAGCTCCTTTATCAGCGCATCCAAATACTCATCGGCCAGCTTGCCGAACTTCGCAATCGGATACGACGTGAACGAGCAGTAATGACAGGTCGTCGGGCAAAACGGAATTCCGATGTAGATGCTGTAGCCGTTCTCATAATCCATCTCGGACAGCAGCTCGTATTCTCTCTTTGCCACGGAAATGCTCGTCGCAATCTTCTCTTCGGAGCAATAATACTCCTGCTTCATATGTGCCGCAATCGCTTCCTCGGACTGACCGTTTCGCAACGCCTCATACACGGGCTTCGTCGGTCTTACCCCGGTCAAGATGCCCCACGGCAAGCTCTTCTTCGTCTCTTTCTCAAGAATGCGGTACAGCTCTCTTGCCACTCGGTTACGAAAGGCCTTTCTCTCGCTATCCACTCCGTCCGCGTCGGCACTACCGATCAGCTCGCCCTCGCGATACACGCGCATGCGGAACCAATCGTCCATCAACAACAGGCAAAAGGAATAGGCAAATGCCGCATTTGGCTGAAGCATCGCCGGCGTCTCTTCGGCCTCGAAAATCACTCGCATCGAAGCGTCCTCCGCCTCGTACCACGACACCTCAAATTGTGCTCCGGGTAAAAATGCCCGAATGAGCGGTCGCAGCTCCTGCTCGTAATTGCGGCCGTACAAATTCAATTCTATCAACTGTTCCATAAACACTCCGCCGATTGTCTCGGCATCTCTCTATTCGTAGCGCGGGCGCACGTGCGCACCTCGCCGTTCTCAGCGTTTTCTTGCGATTCGCGTATAGAGATTGTAGCGCTTCTCATACGCAATGTTCGTCGCCGGTCCGTGGCCGGGCAGTACCGTCGTATCATCCGGAAGCTGATACAACTGCTCTCGAATGGCATTGAGCAACGTCTCCTCGTCGCCCGTCGGAAAATCGGTTCGTCCGACGCTCTCCAAAAACAGCGTATCACCGGAAACGAGCACTCGCTCCACGGGGAAATAATAGCTGTATCCTCCGGCCGTATGACCGGGAGTCGCAAGACATGTCACATACAGTCCTGCGTATTCCAGCATCTCCTCGTTCGTCACATAGCGGTCCACGGTAATCTGCAACGCATCCTTGTTCGGATAGCTGTCCGAAAATGCTACGGGAAGCACCTGCGAAGGGTCCTCAAGCAGTCCCTTTTCCTCCTCGCCGCACACAACCGGAATGCGATATTCCTTCGCCAGCTCCTTCACCGCACCGATGTGGTCAAAATGCCCATGCGTCAACAAAATCGCCACCGGCTTGATTCCGAGCTCACGCAGCACACCGCGAATCTTCTCCGCATCCGCGCCGGGGTCAAACAAAAGCCCCTCCTTCGTCTCCGGATTCCCGATCAAATAGCAATTCGTCGCCAAAGGGCCGACGGAAATCGTCTTGATGGTGTGCATCACATTCCTCCTACCTGCGCCGCCGACGTCATCAGCCGGTCGTACGCTCGATATCTACTACATTTTCAATCTGCTGCAAGCGGTTCATAATACCGGTCAGCTGCGACGTGCCGTGAATCTCGAAGGAAACCACAATCGTGCTGATCTCGTTCTTGCCCGGACGCGCCGTAATCGAATTGATATTGATCTTCTCCTCCGAGAGAATTCTCGTTACCTCAAGCAACACTCCCGGATTGTTCTTCGCATAAATCTTAATCTCCGCATTGTACAGGCGATCGCTATCGTCCGCCTCATCTACGTTCCACTCCGCTTCAATCAATCGCTTTCTGTCCGCCTCGGGCAAATGCAGCATATTGACGCAGTCGGTACGATGAATCGATACGCCTCGGCCTCTCGTTACGAAGCCGACAATCTCATCGCCCGGTACCGGAGCACAGCATCTCGAAAAATGCACTGCCAAATCGTCCACGCCCTGAACGATAATACCGCCCTTCGGACGCGTGCGCATCGGCTTTATACGGTCGGCCGACAAAATCTCGCGAACCGCCTCTTCCGCCGTAATCTCCTTGCGCTTTGTCTTCTGCCACTCCTCGTGCAGTCGATTGACTACCTGGCCTTCCTTCAAGCTACCGTGGCCGACAGCTGCCAAGAGGGAATCCCAGTCGCGGAAGCCGTATTTGCGCAAGCATACGTCTTGGTATTCCGGCTTCATCACCTCGGAGAGATTGATGGCCTTTGCCTTCGCATACGCAATGATCATATTCTTGCCGCGGAGAATGTTGTCCTCCTTCAGCTCCGCCTTAAACCACTGGTTGATCTTGTTCTTGGCCTGCGTGCTCTTGACGATCTTAAGCCAGTCGCGGCTCGGACCCTTCGCATTTGCCGAAGTAATGATCTCGATTCGATCGCCGTTTTGAATCTCGTAATCAATCGTAACCAGACGTCCGTTGACCTTTGCTCCGATCATCTTATTGCCGACCGCACTATGAATACTATATGCGAAATCGACCGGATTAGAGCCGACCGGCAGGTTCTTTACGTCGCCCGACGGTGTAAAGCAATAGACGCTGTCATTGAACATATCAAAGTCGTTCTTCAAGGAATTGAGGAATTCCTTGTTGTCGGACATATCACGCTGCCACTCGAGAATCTCACGAAGCCATGTCAGCTTCTGCTCCTCGCCCTCGCTCGTATGTCCGCCATTTTGCGCCTCTTTGTACTTCCAGTGCGCAGCAATACCGTACTCAGCCGTACGATGCATCTCGTGCGTACGAATCTGAATCTCAAACGGAGTTCCGTCCGGTCCGATCAGCGTCGTATGCAAGGACTGATACATATTCGGCTTAGGCATCGCAATGTAATCCTTGAAACGGCCGGGAATCGGCTTATACATCTCATGAATGACGCCGAGTGCCGCGTAACAATCCTTCACGGTATCCACAATGATACGCACCGCGAACAAATCGTAAATCTGATCAAGCGTCTTTCCCTGCGTGACCATCTTGCGATAAATGCTGAAAAAGTGCTTCGCGCGTCCGTCAATCGTCGCCTTGATGCCCTGCTCCTCTATCTGTTCACCCACCTCGGCCGTGATGCGTCGGATAAATGCCTCACGTTCAAAGCGAGTTGCTCTGATTTCCTCCGTCAGCTGGCGATAAATCGTCGGCTCCAAATACTTCAGTGCCAAATCGTCCAGCTCAATCTTAATCTTGCTGATACCAAGTCGCTGAGCGAGCGGGGAATAGATGTCCATCGTCTCTCTCGACTTGTCAATCTGCTTTGCGGGCGTCTGGTATTCCATCGTCCGCATATTGTGCAATCGGTCCGCAAGCTTGATTACGATGACACGGATGTCCTTTGCCATCGCCAAAAACATCTTACGCAGATTCTCCGCCTGCACCTCAATCTTATCCTGGGCGTAGTTGAGCTGTGTCAGCTTCGTAACGCCGTCCACCAACAGAGTAACCTCGGCGCCGAACTGTGCCGTCAGCTCCTCCTCCGTCATACCGGTATCTTCAATGACATCGTGAAGAAGGCCTGCAATGATCGTTTCCTTGTCCATCTCAAGCTCTGCGAGAATAATCGCAACCGCAAGCGGATGAATGATATACGGTTCACCGCTTCTGCGAAGCTGGTCTCCGTGCGCTTCTTTCGCTACTTCATACGCCTTTCTTACAAGCGAAAGGTCCGTAGTCTTACGATAACGACGTATCGTCGCAACCAACTGCTCATACAACTCATCCGGATCGCTCGTGTTCACAGCGCCGATTCTCGTATCACTCGTCATATGCATCTGCCTCCTTTCCCGAAAATGTACTGTCTTAAATCGAGATTATTTGCCCTCGTACGAAATAACCGACTCTACGTCGTATGCCTTCAAGCGCTCTCTGCCGTTCAAGCCCGCAAGCTCCATCAAGAAGATGATCTTCACAACCTCGCCGCCGAGTCTCTCAACTAAATGCGCAATCGCCTCAATCGTACCACCGGTAGCAATCAAATCGTCTACGATAACGACCTTCTGTCCCGGCTTAATCGCATCCTTGTGCATCTCCACAGTTGCGGAACCGTACTCAAGATCGTACGTCTCCTCAATCGTCTCGCAAGGAAGCTTGCCCTTCTTTCTTGCCAAAGCAAAGCCCTTGCCCATATTATATGCAACCGGTGCACCAAAGATAAATCCTCTGGATTCTGCACCGACACACACGTCAAATTCCACGTCCGCCAGAAGCGACTGCAAGCTGTCGATTGCCAGCTTCAAGCCCTCTGCATCCTGGATTACCGTCGTTACATCGCGGAACATAATGCCCGGCTCCGGAAAATCCGGAATGGTTCTCACATAGTTTCTAACCTGCTCCATCGTTTCTCTTTCAATACGCTTCATAGTACGCCCCTTTATCGTCTCCATCATTTTCGGCAGAATCGCCTTTGGAAAAAATATTACCACAAAACGCTCGCTAAAACAAGTAGTGGCACCACATTTTTCGCTCCATACGACGGCCTCCGACGCCCATTTCATGCGGTTTCCCATCCCTTTCGGTATATAAATGTCCTTGATTTGGATATCACGCATATACTAAGGAAAATGCTTTGTGAGGTTTCTATGCCAGACGAACCTAACAATACGCTTCCTATCCCGGCCGACCCCGGTACGGCTTCGACCGGACAGCTGAGAGTCAACCTTACGTCCGCCGCCGATGCGCGGCCGATTGAGGACGCCGTCATCGACTTGTCCCTAGACGAGAGTGACGTCATCTACGAGGAGCTGCGAACAGACCGCGACGGCACTGCATTTTTCGGCGATTTGCCGGCACCGGCGCTCGAATACAGCATGGCTCCCTCCGAGGTTCAGCCGTACCAGAATTACCGACTGACCATCACAGCCCCGGGCTACGAAACGCTTATCATTACGGGCAATCAGATTCTCCCCGTCGTCACCGCCATCCAAAATCTGCAGCTCATCCCGCAAGTCTCTCTGCCGGAAACCGCTCAGGAATTCACGATCGGACCGAACACGCTATTTGGCGATTTTCCTCCGAAAATCATCGAAAGCGAGGTCAAGCCGCTCGACGAATCCGGGGAAATCGTTCTGCGCGAAGTCGTCATCCCCGAATTCATCGTCGTGCACGACGGTCTCCCGAGCAACAGCTCCGCGCAAAATTACTACGTTCCCTATCGCGACTACATCAAAAATGTTGCGAGCTCGGAAATCTACGCAACCTGGCCGGAAGCGACCATCCTTTCCAACGTGCTGGCGATTCAGTCATTTACCTTGAACCGCGTCTACACGGAATGGTACCGCAGCCGTGGCTACAATTTCACAATCACATCCTCGACCGCCTATGATCACAAATGGATTCCGGAGCGGAACATTTTCGACACAATCAGCAC
>JAZODS010000147.1:0-7514 GCA_045597165.1 Lachnospiraceae bacterium
CAGACGAAATTCAATATGATAATTGCTCGGATTGTTTACAAGACGTCCTGCCGAGCATCTTAAAATCTCACCATTCAAGCGTTTTAAAAACAGTGACTTGGAGCGCTCGTCCATACTGCTTCTCAGCTCGATTCGATATGAAAACAAATCGCTGCCGACGTGTCTGTCCTTAAGATATCTCCATACCGCATTGGACGAGAGCTTAGCAGCAATCTCGTAAGGATCGGCCGATACGGTTGCAAGACCCGGAACGACAAATAACAGCTCGCGATACAATCGATTCGAATCGATGTCGGAAAGCTCTTCACAATGTGTCAGAACACCGCCTCCGACTATGCGCTTTTTCTCCTGCGCCAAGGACTCGTATAGCTCCTGCGCATACAACGGATTCGTAAGCAAAAGCACATCCGATGTCACCAAATCACCTTGATACTTTTGTTTCGTCAGAACATCGCTTCCGATGCATTCCACCAAGGCCGTCAATTCTTCGTTCGTGTGCTTCCGCTTTGCCGGATCATCCTCCTTAAGAAGCTCCTCGCGTCGTGCGGTCAGCTCCTCCACATATTCCGAAAGGTCATAGCCCTTGAGTGCCTGAAGGTAAGCGGGACGAACAAACAACGTATCCTCATTTCGGTACGCCGTCATCAGCGCAGGAACGTAGGCAACGTCCTTCAACAGGGAAAGCACGCGCGCAGCATTTTTCCTCGTCTTTGCATCCTCATTGGAAAGCTGTAAGATTGCCAGCTCCCCCGCCTCTTGACACCTGCTGTCTTGCATACTAAGGGAAGCACTTTTCAAATGCTCTGCCAATGCGGACAGGTTGCTACGAACCTCTTCTCCGCTCTTAATAGCTTGTAAAATGTGCTCCATGAATCCTCCGAAACTTCTAACTCTTTATGATTGATGAACCTCGAGCAAACAATAGCCCTGTCTGCTTCGTACCATGTCCATGTACTGTTGAATCGTTTCGATGCGACGTTCTGTAAGCATACCACCGAGTATCGGCGTCTTAGAATGAATATCCGAGCCCGCCGTCACCGTGAAATCGTACTCCTTCGCGAACCACTGCGCATGCCGATTCATATATTCCGGCTGCGAGGAATTGATTACCTCGACGCCGTCGATATATTTAGGATAGAGACTAATCCCCTCCAAATAACCGCGGTCACGGAACGGATGGGCCTGAATCATCATGCCGCCTGCCGCGCGAACCGCTTCGTACTCTTCTCTCGGAGACCAATGCTTCATCTCGGGATGAGCCTTAAGCCATTCCTTGTCGACACCGTATATGAGAAACTCGGCGCCATGAAAATTCTCCTCGATTCCGAACAATACGGTAAGTCCGATCTCATCGCCTTTTCGCTTGGCATGCTCATAGCCCTTGCAATACTCCTCGACAAAGTCTTCCCACGGAAGCGATCTGTCCGGTCTCGTATTGCCCCTATAAAAATGATCCGTTACGATAATCGTATCATACCCTTCGGCTTTTCGAAGCACCGCATGCTCTTCACCGGTCGCACTTCCACAAAGACTCCCCTCCATAGTATGAAGGTGAGTCTCGATGCGGAAGGGATATTGTCCCTTGTTCATATTCATAGATGTGTGTTTACTCCATTTCATAGCCGACCATAAAGGCCTTCTTGTTGAGCTCAATCGTCTTAGGCGGAACGGTGCGTTCAATCACTCTAAGCCAATCCTCACAGGAAAAATCCATATGCTTAGCAGCCAAGCCAAGTACAATCGTGTTAAATGCCTTAGCGTTGCCAAGCTTCTTAGCTTCCGTCATTGCGTCAATCGGAAGAACCTTATAACGCTTAGAAAGCTTCTCAATGATGCCTTCCGGATATTCCGCTGCACCGATTACGACGGGCATCGGATCGATACGCTGATCATTGACAATGAGTACACCGCCTTTTTTCAGGAAGTGAGCATAGCGCAATGCCTCGAGTCGCTCAAATGCGATTAATACATCTGCCTGACCCTCTTCCACGATAGGCTCATTCACCTTATCACCATAGCGTACAAAAGTAACTACGCTACCACCACGCTGTGCCATTCCGTGTACCTCGGAAAGCTTTACATCATAACCTGCCTCAAGTGTAATACCGCCGAGAATACGGCTCGTAAGCAAGGTACCCTGACCGCCTACACCGACAATCATAATATTCTTTGTATCCATGCTTTACACCTCTACTTTCTCAAATGCACCGAACTTACAAATCTGTGCGCACAGACCGCAGCCGTTACACATCGTATCGTTCACAACAATCTTTTTGTCTGCGGTACGAGTAATCGCGGGACAACCGGGCTTCATACACATGCCACAGTTCTTGCATTTGTCTGCATTTACCGCGTACTGAACCGTAACGCGCTTCTTGTTGAGCAATGCACAAGGTGCCTTTACAATGACTACGCTAAGCTCTTCTCTTGCAGTCTCAGCCTTGATCACCGCCTCAAGTTCATCTAACTCGAACGGATTCACAACCGTAACGTTCGCAATGCCCATCGCCTTACATACAGCTACTACGTCGATGGAATTCACGATGTCACCCTTCAAGGTCTTGCCCGTTCCGGCATGGTCCTGATGACCCGTCATACCGGTCGTAGAGTTATCAAGGATCAAAACAGTGCCTGTAGACTGGTTGTATACCATATTCATCAACGAATTGATACCGGTATGCATAAAGGTGGAATCGCCGATTACCGCTACCCAATTGCGAACATAATCGGAGCCCTTAGCCTTCTCAATGCCGTGAAGTGTACTGATGCTTGCGCCCATACATACGGTCGTATCTACTACGCCGAGAGGTGCAACCGCACCGAGTGTATAACAGCCGATATCACCTGCAGCGTGAATTCCGAGCTTCTTAAGAGCATGGAACGTTGCACGATGCGGACAACCCGGGCAAAGAATCGGAGGACGAACCGGAACCTGCGCAGCATCTTCAATATCCAACTCCTCAAGAAGAATCGACTTGCGAATCATGTTCGTGCTGTACTCACCCTGTACCGTAAAGATGTCCTTACCGATGCAAGGAATGCCCATTGCGGCAACCTGTTCCTCGATAATCGGATCGAGCTCTTCTACGATGTAGAGCTTTTCAACCTTAGAAGCAAATTCGCGAATCAGCTTCTTCGGAAGCGGATTCACAAGTCCGAGCTTCAAAACCGAAGCGTTCGGAAGTGCTTCCTTTACGTACTGATACGGAATACCGGAGGTAATCACACCGATACCGGGGGAATTGTATTCAACGCGATTAACGGGGAACTCGCCGCCCTCTTCGGCCATTCTGTTCTCGCGCTCTTCTACATACAAATGACGCACCTTTGCATTGCCGGGCATCATAACGTTCTTGCGAACATTCGTCTCATAAGGCTTATCCTCAACCTCTTCACGCTCGCAAAGCTCTACAATACCCTGCGAATGCGACAGACGGGTCGTCGTACGAAGCATAACCGGAGTGTCGAACTCTTCGCTCAACTGATAAGCGAACTTCACAAACTCCTTCGCCTCATTGCTATCCGACGGCTCAAGCACCGGAATCTTAGCAGCACGTGCAACCGCACGGCTATCCTGCTCGTTCTGACTGCTATAAAGACCGGGATCGTCAGCGGCAACAAGTACAAGACCGCCGTTCACACCTATGTAAGAAGCCGTGTACAACGGATCGGAAGCAACGTTGACACCAACATGCTTCATCGAAGCCATCGCACGTACACCCGCCATGGATGCACCGATAGCCACTTCCATCGCCACCTTTTCATTCGGGGACCATTCTGCATAGATTTCATCATACTTCACAATATTCTCACTAATCTCGGTGCTTGGCGTACCGGGATAAGCAGCACTGACTTTCACGCCTGCTTCCCATGCTCCACGCGCAATTGCTTCGTTGCCAAGCATAATTCTCTTCTCTGACATCTCTGTGCCTCCTCATTTGAGCTTATAACAAGTCGATTATAGCATTTTGCTTATGCAAATGCAAGGAAATCCATTCGTACTTTACAAAAAAATCATAGATTGTCGTGCCCTCACCGAGCATGCACATTTTGAAAATTTTTCACCGAGTTTCAGAACGCATATCGCAGACAATATTATGAGAAAAGCATTGAAATCAAACGGCACAAGGGCTATAATTTTCCTTGTCTTGCACTACTCCGCAAGCCCGGTGATTTCAACGCATTACCGAATAAGACATATTTGATTTTGAGAGGTATCAAACATTATGATTATCGATTTTCATACACACACGTTCCCACCCCGATTGGCGGAAACCGCAATTCCGATGATGTCCGAGGTCAGCGGAATCAAGCCCGCACTAGACGGAACCGCTGCCGATTTGCTCGTATCGATGAAGGAGCAAAGCATCGACTATTCCGTATTGATGCCCGTTGCCACGAAGACCACGCAGGTTCCGAAGCTCAACAACGTCGCCCTGTTGGCAAATGGCGCAGACAACCTCTACACCTTCGGCGCAATGCACCCACATTATGAAGACATCCGCGGTGAGCTTAGGCGCCTCGCGGATGGTGGTATCAAAGGTATTAAGTTGCATTTTGATTACGTCAAGGTCTTTGTCGATGCCGAGGAAAGCGTTTCGGTCATCAACGAAGCATTTGACTGCGGCTTGTCCGTATTGATTCACGCAGGCTTCGACCCGATTTCTCCGGATGTGTCCTACTCCCACGTAGAGCGCATCGCACGCATATTGCCGAAGCTGACGAAGGGCACCTTCATTCTCGCGCACTACGGCGGATTGAAGCAGCTTGACTACGTAAGTCGCCTTCTGGTCGGCAAGGATGTCTATCTCGACTGCAGTGTGTCACACGAATATGCCCCTCTAGAGCAATGCAAGGACATCCTCCTGCGCCACGACCCGGACAAGCTCCTCTACGGCTCCGACTCCCCTTGGTTTGCACAGCGCTCTCCTTACGAAACGCTGCTTAAGATGGAGTTGCCGGAAAGCTTGATGAACAAGATCTGTTACGAAAATGCGGCTCGCATTCTCGGGTTGAACACGCTATAACAAAAAATACACCGAAAAGAAATGCAGGATGCTTCCGCCGAGCACGAAGAAATGCCATACGGAATGGAAATAACGCTTCTTCGAACCGATTACGTACAACACCGCACCGATGGTATACACAACACCGCCGAGAAGTAGCATCGTAACGCACTCCTTGCTTACGGCACTGCGCAGCTGAGGGAAGGTTACGATAACCGCCCAGCCCATCAGGATGTACAGAACCAATGCTAGCTTTTCAAATCGATCGAGATGAATCGCATCAAATACAATTCCGACAATCGCAAGACCCCAGATGACACCGAACAACACCCAGCCTACTGCTCCACGCAGAGGAACGAGCGTAAACGGCGTATACGTTCCCGCAATCAGCAGGTAAATGCTGCAGTGGTCAAGCACTCGGAACACCTTCTTGGCGCGGTTCTTCGCAAGCGAATGATACAGCGTCGAGGACATGTACAACAAAATCAGCATCGAGCCGTATATGCACGCGCTTACAACAGACCACGGACCGCTGCTCGCTGCCTTTACAATACAAATAACCATAGCGGCGATCGCCAAACCGGCTCCGACACCATGGCTGATTGCACTCACCAATTCCTCGCTGAGTCGATAATCCGGAATCGAAATTCTCGGCTTTCCGTTTTGCTTTGAAACAACTACATTTTCATTCATAATCGTACTCCTATCCTTTATAACCTACATAGCACATAAATCCACATCGTCAGTATTGAATTCACACGTTACTTAGTGTATAATAATCGCGTTGAAAATGCAAGTACATAGATGACATGAATGCAGATGAATTACTATAACATGATACACAGAAAGGAAACCAACCAATGAAACTTTGGGGCGGACGTTTTACAAAAGAGACAAATCAACTGGTGCACAATTTCAATGCTTCCATCAGCTTTGATCAGAAATTCTATCACCAAGATATTCGCGGAAGCATTGCTCACGTAACGATGCTTGCTAAGCAGGGCATTCTCACGGATGCAGAGCGCGATGCGATTGTTGCGGGACTCAAGGGCATCGAAGCCGATATCGAAAGCGGCGCTTTGATCATCGACAATTCTCAGGAGGACATCCATAGCTTCGTTGAAGCAAATCTCATTGCGAGAATCGGCGATGTCGGAAAGAAGCTCCACACCGGAAGAAGCCGCAACGACCAGGTTGCTTTGGATATGAAGCTCTACACCAGAGATGAGATTACGGAGCTCAAGGAGCTTTTGGTTCGCCTTATGAAGACGGTGCACTCTCTCATGGAGGAGCACATTGATACGATTATGCCCGGCTTTACGCATTTGCAGAAGGCGCAGCCGGTTACTTTGGCTCACCACCTCGGAGCCTACATGGAGATGTTCAAGCGTGACTACTTGCGCCTTTGCGACATTTACAAGCGCATGAACACTTGTCCTCTCGGTGCAGGCGCTTTGGCCGGCACGACGTATCCTTTGGACAGAGAATACAGCGCAGAGCTTCTCGCCTTTGACGGCCCGACTCTAAACAGCATGGATTCCGTGTCCGACAGAGATTACATCATCGAGCTTTTGTCCGCATTGTCCACGATTATGATGCACCTCAGCCGTTTCTCCGAGGAATTCATCATCTGGAACTCCAACGAATATCGTTTCATCGAGTTGGACGATGCATTTTCCACCGGCTCTTCGATTATGCCGCAGAAGAAAAATCCGGACATTGCAGAGCTTATCCGCGGCAAGACCGGTCGCGTATACGGTGCGCTCACTTCCATCCTCACTACGATGAAGGGCATTCCGCTTGCGTACAACAAGGATATGCAGGAGGACAAGGAGCTCACATTTGACGCAATCGATACGGTAAAGGGTTGTATCACTCTCTTCCACGATATGCTCGCTACGACGACCTTCCTGAAGGACAATATGCGCGTAAGTGCATCCGGCGGCTTTACGAACGCTACCGATGCTGCCGATTACCTTGTAAACAATGGTGTTCCGTTCCGTGATGCTCACGGTATCATCGGTCAGCTCGTGCTTTTGTGCATCGAAAAGAGCTGCAGCCTTGATGAACTGACATTGGAGGAATACCAGAGCATCAGCCCGGTATTTCAGGCAGATATCTACGAAGCCATTTCGCTCACGACCTGCGTTGAGAAGCGCAACACCATCGGTGCTCCCGGTACCGAAGCTATGCGCTACACGTTGCAGAAGAACAGCGCTTTTCTGGAGTCCTTGGAGTAGTCATTATGATCAATGCCAACCTTTTTGAGGAGAGCTTTCACTTTCAAACGAACGATAAAGTATTCTCCCCCTCTTCCGTTGACCACGGAACGCTGGCCATGTTGTCCACGATAAGCCCAACCTCTCAGGACAAGATCCTCGACTTAGGCTGCGGATATGGTATCGTAGGAATCTCCCTGGCTCGAGCATTTGCACCGGAGCGTGTCATTCTTTGCGACATCTCGGAAGACGCTATTGCTCTCGCGAAGGAAAATGCTCTGCTCAACGA
>JAZODS010000148.1:0-3639 GCA_045597165.1 Lachnospiraceae bacterium
GACCGCATGGGACTGTCGCAGCTGTACCAGTTGCGCGGACGTGTCGGACGGTCGAACCGGACGGCTTATGCATTTGTCATGTACCGACGCGACAAGCTGTTGTCCGAGGTGGCAGAGAAGCGCTTGTCTGCGATTCGCGAATTTACGGAGCTCGGCTCCGGCTTTAAGATTTCGATGCGAGACCTGGAGATTCGAGGCGCCGGAAATCTGCTCGGAGCGGAGCAAAGTGGTCATATGGAGACGGTCGGATACGATTTGTACTGCAAGATGCTCAACGAAGCGGTTCGCGCCATGAAGGGCGAAAAAACCGAAGAGGAGAGCTTTGAGACGGTGGTGGATGCCGACATAGAAGCATACATCCCTTCGACCTATATCAAGAACGAGATGCAGAAGCTCGACATGTACAAGCGCATTGCATGTATCGAGACGGTGGATGATCTAGAAGAGATGCAGGAGGAGCTTACGGACCGCTTCGGCGACCTGCCGACTGCAGTCAATTTGCTCGTGAACATCGCACTGATCAAAGCGATTGCACATCGTGCGTACGTGGAAAAGCTCATCATCAAGGACGGCTTTATGGTCATGCAGATGTACCCGAAGGCGAAGCTGTCGGTGGAACGATTGCCGGAATTCATGGGAGCCTTTCCGAGAAGATTGTCGATGAAGCCGGGTAAATGCCCGACATTTACCTACAGCCTTGCGTGGAACAGCAAAGAGAAGAACGACAAATATCGAATTCTCGAGGAGGCGAAGCAGGTGCTCGAGCAGCTGGCGCTTCTGGCGGAGTAGAACAATAGATAGGAGGATGACGACTTGTTGAATAAGAGATGGATTGCAGTGCTGCTTTGTATTGCTATGGCATTTGGCATGGTTGCCTGCAAGAAGGACGAGAACGACAAGCAGGAGGAGCTGCCTACAAGTGAGGGCTTTACGAACGACGTTGTGATGCGTGTCGGAGGGACCGATGTGAGCTACGCGGAGGCCAACATCTATCTGCAGAGCATGCAGGAGGAGGTGGAGGCGCTCTATGGCAAGGACATCTGGGATTTTGTCTTCACAAGCGAGGGCGACACCTATCGTGAGATTATGAAGGAGGATGTGCTGGAGCGCATCATTTATATCAAGCTGGTATGCTATATGGCCGGTGAATTTGACGTAGCGTTGGAGGCAGACGACATTCTGAACATCAACGATTATACGCAGGAATTCTTGGCCGGAGTTACCGAGGAGACTGCGAAGCGCTATGGCATTACGGAGGAGCTGATCCGCGGAATCTATTCCGACAACGTATTGGCGGAGAAGATTTACCGAACGATTACGCTAAATGCAGACACGACCTACACCGAGGAGGAAGTGCTTCACGCAAGCTTCTACTACATTCGACTGAACAAATTCTACGAGGATTTGGAGGGCAACCGAATTCCGATCGCGCAGACCGAGGTGGAGAAGCTGGCCGAGCGCGCGACCAACCTAAGAGCAGACGCCGTGAAGGCAGAGGATTTTTATAAGTTCGCAAAGGACAGCACGGACGACACCACCGTGGAGTGCGTGGTAAGCCGCGCCGACCTGCCGAAGAAGAGCGCAGCGGCCGCATTTGCCCTAAAGCAGGGCGAGATAAGCGAAGTAATCGAAGAGGATGACGGCTTCTATATCTACTATTGCAAGAGCGAGAGGGACGAGCTGGCAACCCGCGAGGAAGAAGAAGCACGAATCGAGGAGCTGAGCCGTGCCTACTTCGACAGCCTCTATGAAAAATGGGTAGCAAATGTAAAGGTAGAGGTCAATGAGGCGTTGTGGCACGCGATGGGCGACTGAGGTGCGCGCCCATCTTGAATTGCTCCTGCGTTATCCTCGGAGCAATTCTGCTCCGCGAAGGCGGTAGTTTACTGAAGTATGAAGAGGGCGACTGAGATGCGCGCCCATCCGGAATTGCGCTAACGCGCAATTCTGCTCCGCGAAGACGGTAGTTTACTGAGGTATGGAGAGGGCGGCTGAGAACCGCGCCCATCCGGAATTGCGCTGACGCGCAATTCTGCTCCGCGAGAGTGACAGTTTACTGGGGTATGGAGAGGGCGACTGAGAAGTACAGATAGGGGGAAAGTCATGGTTATCTGCGAGAAGAAAACAAATGTAAAAGAAGTTTGCTACTCGAGTTGGGGACACATGCCGTTTCCAATGGTAAGATACAAGGGGACAGCAGACTACTTCTTCTCTGCTGACAGTCTCCTGATCCATGTTGGAGAAGACGACATTTGTGATGCATATAAGGTTTTTCAATATGAGTGCTGTAAGGCAAATGAAGCCACTTTGTCATATTCGATTTATGAGTTTGTGAACTGTAGAAAAAAGCAGTACGTTGTACGGATTGTCGAATGGGATAGAACTATAGCTAAAAAAGCAATTGTTGAAACACCGGAAGAAAGCGAACTGGAATTGGAGTCGGCAATCTATTATTTGAGCGGAGAACTGTCTGCTAAGATGAAGAGTTTGCTAAGGAGAATACGCAATCACTTCAAAAAGGAACCGTCCTTTGTGAAAGCGGATACTACCATTCTGAACAGCAACGTTTATATTGGCTATAATGGTTTTTCAAAAACTATTCAGTGGGGCGCTCCAATGGCAGAGCAAACAACGGAAGCATTCCTTGACAAAGTAGTGGCTGAGATTATTATGTTTGCTGAACAGGTCGGCAGCAAGAGCATTCCCAGAGTCGAGGTTCTATACCCTATAGACCCATATGAGTATGAAAGGATTGTGTTTGGAGTCCCAAACAATACATAGCGTAGCATATGGCAATAGAGTTGCTGTGCTCCGGCAACATAAGAACAAATGTCTGCTATCTGATTAAGAATGATCTGTCTGCGTGACAGAAAAGCATAAGGAGCAGTAACTGCGGGGAAGCAAGTGCAACAGCCCACATCATTTAGCGAGGTGTACAAATGGAGATAATGGTCGAATTTATTTTGTTTTCTCCCGATTTTCCTGTCGAGGAGGTTTATAGGCAGATTGGGCTAGACGGTGAGATACAGCGACTAAGCGAAAAGAGTTTTCCTGTCTTTCCTAACGGAACCCATGTGAGAGAAAAGGAAAGTAGCATTACGTATTCCACCGGATATATAGAAACTATCGAACTGGGCGATACGGCAGACAAATTGATTGATATGCTATGCCCAAGGGAAGAACAAATACTCAATTGCATTAAGACATATCAATTGCAAGCAATGTTTTGTATAGTTATCAATTTGACGGAGAACCCCATCATCGAGCTCTCTAGCAGATTTGTTGAGACGGCAGCTAGATTGCAAGCAAGAATAGTCTTCGATTCGTATGTTGACTACAACAAGAGAGGAAGAATAACTAAGTGCAGGACGCGGGTCAAACTTGAGAAAAATAAAAAGCGCTTCGGAAAATGAAAAGCCAAGCTTATAAAATGGCAAGGGAAGCGATTCATGACAAAGGAGAAGCTTGTTTATGGACAATTTCGAAAATATCACTGTGTCTTTAGATGATGCCTTTGACTGCTATGAGTTCACTAAGAGAGAGATTTCTAAGACGCCTTTGCACTATTTTGATTTTACTAAAGGCAAATTTGTGAAGATAAAGAGCGGCATGAAGAATCCCGGGGTTGAGTTTGTTAAT
>JAZODS010000149.1:0-6192 GCA_045597165.1 Lachnospiraceae bacterium
CGACCTGCATTGGCACACGGCGGCCGAGATCATCATGCCGATTGAAAGCGGATATCAGGTCAACGTCAACAATCAGACATTTTCCTTGATGGAAAACGATATTCTCTTCATTCCACCGGGTGAGCTGCATTCGCTGCAGGCCCCGCCGGTCGGAAGACGATTGATTATGATTTTCGATTTCTCGCTGATCAATTCGATTTGGAACCTGTCTTCCGCGGTTCCGGCCATTTCGCAACCGGTGCTCATTACAAAGAACAACCCCGAGCTGCAGGACGGAGCGGGCGAGCTGCTACGCCGCATCATTCAGGTGTACTCCGACCACTCCGAGCCGCTTCGCGTGGCGCTGATTTACTCCTACCTGATTCAATTCTTCTCGCTGATCGGCAAGCAGCACCTGCGAAGAGAGCCGCTGGGGCAGGATTCGCGCTCCACAAGACAGATGGAGGCGTTCGATAAGCTGAATCTGGCGCTGAACTACATCAACAACAATTACACCGAGAACATATCCATTGAGGACGCGGCGAACATTGCCGGCTTCAGCAAGTTTCATTTTTCGAGACTGTTCAGCCAGTTCACCGGCCAGTCTTACTGCAACTATCTCAACCAGCGACGCGTCAAGGCGGCGGAGTCGTTGCTTTTGAACCCGCGCATGTCCATTACGGACGTGGCGTTGCAGGCGGGCTTCTCGTCGTTGTCGACATTTAACCGCGCATTTCGCGCCGTAAAGGAGTGCACGCCCTCCGAGTACAAGTCCTACTACCAGAAGGGCTCGGTGGCAAGCAAGGCGCGGGGCACACGCCCGGCAAATGCGGACAAGGAAAATGCGGAGTGATGAGGAGGAACGGATGAGCATCACAAAAAACCACCAAACCAACGAAACCTTGTTCCAACTGGCGGCCGCTGCATTTCCGAACAAGACCGTGTGCAACATTACCGAATTGACCGAGGGTATGTTCAATGCGGCATACCGCGTCGACTTCACAGACGATACCGCAAGCATCCTCAAGATTTCTGCGGCAAACAACGAAGGACTCCTCTCAAACGAGATCAATCTCATGCAGGCGGAGGTGTCCGCGATGGAATTACTGAAAGCACATGGCATTCCCTATATTCCATGCGTGCGGTTTAGCGACTTCACGCGTACGCTTTGCAGCGGATCGTATTTCTTTATGGATGTCGTGCCGGGACGGAGCCTGAACAGCTGCCAAGCGGATTTGTCATCGGAAACGATTCATTCCGTATTGTGCGCGGTCGGCCGACTGCAACGTCAGATGGAGTGTATTCGAAACGCACAGTTCGGCCTCGTAGGCGACACGTGCCGATTCAACGCTTTGTACGAGATGGTATGTTACCTATTCCACCACGTACTCGGCGACGCCAAAAAGATGCAAGTCTCCTTCTGCTTTTCTCCCGACGAATTGCTCGCACGATTGAAAAGAGATTGCGGCTTCTTTGACGAAGTGACTCAGCCGGCTCTAGTCCACTGGGACATGTGGGAAGGAAACATCTTCGTTCACGAAGGACGGCTCTCCGGTGTGATTGATTGGGAGCGTGCAATGTGGGGCGATCCACTCATGGACGATCGTTTTCGATCAAAAAGTTGCCACCCCGCATTTTTGGAGGGCTACGGCAAAATCGACTTCACTCCCGCCGAAAAAAGACGCATCGTCTGGTACGATGTATTCCTGTATGTGACCATGCTCACAGAGTGCCATTACCGCCAATACGAAGATACCGAATGGAACGCGTGGCTTACTTCTCTGTTGAAGGAAGCGTGGGAGAAGCTTGAGTAACTCCTGTCATAACTGATGTATCAAAAAAGGGGCCGACGCCATGCGTCAGCCCCTTTCGTAATTCTTAGTTCTCACGGAGTATACTTCGTATTGTATCCCGGGTTGTTGTCGGGACGAAGTGCGTTCGGGTAGTGGATGTCGGACTGGATGTCCAGCACCGTCTTCTGCAGAATCGAGAACAGACGGTCCGGCTGCTCGATGTCCAGCAGCTGCGCCGAGGATTTGCCGTCGCTGCCGCTATGTAGCGTGATGTCGCCTACGCCCATCATTTTGTCAATGATGCCGACGTGCAACGTCACGTCGCGAATGTCCGTATAGTAGATGCTCTGGTACTGATAGCCGACCAAGCCGTTGCGCAGCAGAATTCGCTTGTCCGTCACCGCATACTCGGTATTCTCCCAGCGCTTCTTTGCAGTCAGCAAGTTGTACAGCCAGATCCACACCGGCGCCAAGTGCAGCAAGAAGAACGGAATCAGAATCAGCGCGAAAGCCCCCATCGCATCTGCGCCGCCCATTCCGAAAAAGAACCCAATGAAGGCTCCGTCAAATAGCAGCCAAATCAGCGCAAACGGCATCATCGTCATTCCGGAATTGATGACAAATGCCTTCGACTTCGGCTTGCCCTCCCAAATCATACTCTCGTCGGGCATCAGCTGTCCTGCGATCCCCGGCACGTAATTGTCGTTGATATAGTATTTGTTCATGCATTTCCCCCTTCTGTGTATCTCCACCGCCCTAACGGCGGCTTCTTCTCGCAAAATGCTCTACTCCTCCGTGGCGCCCTCCGAGCGATACTTCGTCACGAAGTACAGACAGCCCAGGAAACCGACCGTGATGATGCCTCTCGCCACGGTATATACCGTCGGAAGCACGGAAATGTTATAAAAGTATCCGACGTTCTGCGCCAAACCGCAAAGCAACGAAAGCATCATCAGGATGCCGCCCACAATTGCGATTCGATGCACCGTCATCTCGTCCATGTCGGTAATGAACGACTGCACCGCAAAGAACACGGCTGCCAGCTCGATGAGATAACCGCCCATGTGCAGGAAGAACTCCGCACCGTACACCGTCGCGCCGCCGACATAGTACGGAAGCACCATGCATAGCACCTCCGCCGCAATTCCGACAACCGAAGCGAGGGACGCTATCGCAAAGCCGCGCTTTCCCTTCGTACCGCCGATGCTCACAAACAGTATGAGCACGTAGCCGAGAATGTCCGGAACGACATCGAGCTTCATCGCATCGCCAACGACATGTCCCATCACAAGCTCCTGCGTCTTTCTGCCCATGTTCTCATCCGGAACGTACTCCGGATAATCCGGTCCGACCGCCATATAGATATCCAACCAAAGCAGCAGCACAGCCACCGCCAATAACCAAAATCGTTTCATCCTATTCCTCTCCCTTCTGCTCGCACAGCTCCGCCGAGGGCTCCTCACAAGGCTCCCCTGCAGGCTCCTCACACAGCTCCTCACACGGCTGCTCGTGGCAAAGGCTTGTCATTCGTCGCATTTGCTTAAAGCGACTGTTCACATCCATACAGTAGCGCTCCATCTCCTCGACCGTATCGACAACCGCAATCGCTCCCGCTTCCTCCAGCTCCTCGCGACTGCCGAAGCCATACGTCACGCCAAGCGTCGGAATGCCAAATACCGCTGCGCCCTCCACGTCGTGGAATCGGTCGCCGATCATCAAGATCTCCTCCGGGTCCGTAATGCCCGCCTTCTCCATCGCGTAGCGGATTACGTCCTCCTTCGTGTTGATCGTGCCGTCCATGCTGGCACCGCACAGATAATCAAAATGCTCCGTCATCCCGAACAAATCCGCAATTCTTCTCGCGAACACCTCCGGCTTCGACGTCGCCATGCAAGTGCGAAAGCCCGCCTCGCGCAGACGGCGAAGCGCATCCACGATGCCGGGGTACGGCTCATTTTCCTTCCAACCGAGTACGTTGTAGCGCTCGCGATACTTCGCTACCGCCTCCGCAATCTGCTCGCCCTCGAAATAGTCCGAAAACGACACATTCAACGGCGGCCCGATGTAACGCTTCAGCGCGTATTGGTCCTCCACCTCGATGCCAAAATGCTCGAGCGCATATCGAATGCAGCTCGTAATTCCCTCTATCGGATTCGTCAGTGTTCCATCCAAATCAAAGAACAGATAATATACCATGTGCGCCTCCTGATCTTTAGCATACCCAGTCTACGCACATTATACCGAAGTTCGGACAAACTCACAAGCATTTTTAGAAAAATGCTTCGGAAACGCCGCCCCGCGCCGGTTCTGCCCACACAGGCATCGGAATGCCTCCTATGTAGCTCCTACCGCAGGACGCTCATAAGCTCCTTCTCAAATGCCAGCTTCTTCTCCTCCTGCTCAAGCACCAGCCCGAGCTTCTGCGTGTTCTTCCCCGGAATCCATGTCTTCTTCGTATTGAAATAGCGGTTGCACACGCGCGTGAACTTTTCCGGAAATGCAAGCAAACACCACAGCACCTCGCGCTCCTCGCCGGAGAGCGGGCGGCCTTTGTCGTACTCGTCGAGCATTTGTACACACAGGTCGACGTCCCACTCGTGCTTCTCCATTGTCTTGCGCAGTAGGTAGTAAAGGTCGGTTACCTGAAGGCCGATCTGCGCATGCTCGAAATCCGACACGAACACGCCCTCCCCGTGAAGCACGAGCGAGTGGCTTCCGTAATTGCCGTGGCACACAAGCCCGGTTTCCACCGAGCGCGCCATAAGGCTCTGCCATGCGCTCTGCGAAAGCTGCGCCAGCACCTGCTCCGCCTTGACACGATAGCGCGGAAGCACCTCCTGCAGCTGCGATTCGAATGCCGTCTTTTGCTTTCTCTTTCTCAGGTACGTCTCAATCCGGCGCATCTCGCGAATTCGGCGGATGCACGCCTGGTCCGGCCCCTCCTGTACGTACTCCTCCTGCACCGGGCAGCCGCGCATCGCTTTGTGAAAATGCCCGAGCCCGCTCGCCGCCCGAAGCGCCGACTCCTCCTGCTGCAGATTGCACTCCTGTCCCTCTCGCCAGTGACGGAGCAGATACGTCTCGCCGTAATCGCCCTCCGTCACGTAATGCTCCTCACGATTTTTCACGCAGCAATCCAGCTCGGTGAAGCCTTCCCGTATTCCGCACTCCTTCAGCATTTCCTCGTAGACGACTCTGGCCTCCTTCGCCTCCCGTGCCCGCAGCATGAGCAGACCCTTTTCTGTTCTAAGATAATAAGCGCCTCTGGCGCGATATGTGTCGCGAACCGTCACATCGTATTGCTCCAGTACCACCGCAGTCTTTTCATCGACTCCCATGTTCAGTCCCCCGTATCACGAAAAAAGGTGCGAACCGGCGCATTGCCGATTCACACCTAATATATGTCCTGTCACTTGCTTTCATACCTTTTTTTCATGCGAAGTGCCTCAGACACAAGCCATCTTCGATTGTTCTTTTCGGGGTCTCTCAGCACCGCCTCCAAAAGCTCCTTGAGCACCTCGCCGAGCACCTGTCCGGAGGAGTAACCAAGCTCCATCAAGTCGCCGCCGCGAATCTCAAGCTCTGCCAAGCTCACGCACTGCTTCTCTTGGACTATCGTCTCGTAGCACTCTCTCATCAGTGCAATGCGACCCATGCCATCCTCGTAAAATGCGGGCGCCTGCGCCTCCACGTCGCCCATCTGCACCAAAAACAGCAGAGGCATACTCGCATGTCCGAGCTTGCCGGTGATTCGCCTCACCTTCTCAGGTGCCTTCTCTTCCTTGCCGAGCTGATAGCGGGTGTCGTGGTGCAGAATCAAATGCTGCGCCACCTTGATCGTATCGTTATCGAACTTCAGCCTCCGAAGAATCTCGCGCGCCATCTCGGCGCTCTTCGCCTGGTGTCCGTAAAAATGCTCTACGCCGTCGTCGCCTCTTGTCGCGCAGAGCGGCTTAGCCACATCGTGCAGCAGCATCGCCATGTTGAGCACCGTCTGCTCCTTCTTATCGAGAGCCTTGTACTCCTCAAAGCCGTGCAACGCCTCGATGCTTTTGAGCGTGTGCATGCCGACCGTGTAGCAGTGGTGCGGGTTGTCCTGCGACTGCTCCATCATGCGGTCCCACTCCGGCAAAACCACTCGCGTAATGCCGGTCTCGTACGCCAGCAACAGTCTGTCCGGATAAGCGCCGAGCAGTAGCTTCACAAGCTCCACGCGAATTCGTTCCGCGCTCACCTTTCGCAGGTTGTCCACCTTCGCCGCCATAGCCTCTCGCGTCTTCTCCTCGACTGTAAAGCCAAGCTGCGCAGCGAATCGCACCGCACGAAAGATTCGGAGTGCATCCTCCGAAAAACGCTCCTCGGCATCTCCGACGCAACGGATGATTCCCTGCTCGAGGTCTTCCCTGCCGTGGAACAAATC
>JAZODS010000150.1:0-5571 GCA_045597165.1 Lachnospiraceae bacterium
TTACTCTCCTTGACTGGGTTGAGGCTCACAAGGGTAGCCGCGAGTTCGTAGCTATCGCCGGAAAGTGCTGGCCTGCATTCCAGACTCAGTTCAAGTTCGATCCTTGCTACGTTAACAGCCGTTTGACCGCTAAGGGTATTCCGGTATCCTGTGAGGTTGATATCTACGGTGCTCTTTCCGAGTTCATCGGTACCGTTGTCAGCAACGATATCGTTACCTTGCTTGATATCAACAACACCGTTCCCGCTGATATGTACAAGGAATCCATCGAAGGCAAGACCGCTTACACGCATCAGGATACCTTCATGGGCTTCCACTGTGGTAACACCGCTTCCTCTAAGCTTGCATTCTGCGAGATGAGAAACCAGAAGATCATGGCTAGAAGCCTTCCGGTTGAGGTTACCAACGGTACTCTCGAGGGTGACATCATCCCCGGTGACATCACGTTCTTCCGTCTGCAGTCTACCGCTGACGCTCAGATCCGTGCATACATCGCTCAGGGTGAGGTTCTTGCTGTTCCTACCTGCTCCTTCGGTGCAATCGGTGTATTCGCAATTCCTGAGATGGGCCGTTTCTATCGTCACGTATTGGTTGAGAGAAATTATCCTCACCATGGTGCTGTTGCATTCGGTCACTACGGAAAGGCTCTTTACGAAGTATTCAAGTACCTCGGCGTAGAAGAAGTTAAGTTCAATCAGCCGAAGGGTATGTTGTATCCTACCGAGAATCCTTTTGCATAAAAAGATTTGCTCGCAATAAAATTTCGCCCAAGCGTTCGCTGAACGCTTGGGCGTTTTTTGTTGCGAGCAAGTGATAGCCGCCGAAGCCGGCGGTGATAGCGTCGCAAGGCGACGCGGTGATAGTCGGCCGGAGGCCGACGGTGTTAGACGAGCTCCGCTCGTCTATCACCTCGCCCTACGGGCGATATCACCGCTCGCTTCGCGAGCTATCACCACACAAAAAACCACGAAAAAATATCACAACTAACGTAAATGTACTTGACATCGTGGTTTTTTGTGCTATACTGTACTCACAATGATATCAAAACGATATCACGCAACAAACATCCGCAAACGATCGCTGCTTGTGGTGGAGGGAGTACATTTGGCCGGCGTTGCACCAAATGGATTACATACTTTGCAACGCAGAAAGAGGTTACATTTATGCAAGAAAAAATCTTGACCAACAAAAAGAAAGGCATGGCAACTCTAATCGGTGTTCTTCTGTTCTACGTACTCGGCGTGTTATTGTTGATTTATTCCGTATCAATGCATGTTGTGTTCATCCAGCGCCCTATCTTAATCGTTTTGTGCATTCTCTTCGCATTTGCATGGATTCCGCTTGCCGGTCTTCGCATTTTGAAGCCGCAGGAGGCGCTCGTATTGACGCTATTCGGCCGTTATATCGGTACGATTAAGGGAGAAGGTTTCTACGCAGTGAATCCGTTTTGTACGAGCATCAATCCCGCTGCGAAGACAAAGCTCAATCAGAGTGGCGACGTGAAGGCAATTTCTTTGCCTCTCGAGAATGCAAATGCTCTTCCCGAGTTCCCGACCAAGAAGCTTTCTTTGAAGATCATGACGCTTAACAACAACCGTCAGAAGATCAACGACTGCCTCGGAACGCCCGTTGAGATTGGCATTGCCGTTACTTGGCGCATCAAGGATACCGCTAAGGCTGTATTCAACGTAGAGAACTATAAGGAGTTCTTGTCGCTTCAGTGTGACAGTGCTCTTCGTAATATTGTTCGCATTTACCCTTACGACATCGCTCCCGGCGTGGACACGACCGGTGACGGCATTGCAGACGAGGGTAGCCTCCGTGGCTCCAGCGAGGTCGTTGCAAAGCGCATTCGCGACGAGATTCAGGAGCGCGTAGAGCAGGCAGGTCTTGAGATCATCGAGGCTCGCATCACTTACCTTGCTTACGCTCCGGAGATTGCTGCAGCAATGCTTCAAAGACAGCAGGCTTCCGCTGTCATCGATGCACGAAAGATGATCGTAGACGGCGCAGTCGGCATGGTTGAGATGGCGCTTGAGCGTCTGAACGAGAACAGTACCATTGTGCTTGATGAGGAGCGCAAGGCTGCTATGGTTTCCAACCTTTTGGTTGTTCTCTGCGGAAACCACGACGCACAGCCCGTTGTGAATTCGGGTAGCCTGTACTAATGGCGGAAAATGCGAAAAAACAAGTGCCGCTTCGGTTGTCCGCAAAGCTCTACAACGAGCTTGCCGCTTGGGCAGAGGACGATTTTCGTTCTGTGAACGGACAGATTGAGTATTTGCTTACGGAATGTGTGCGTAAAAGGCGCAAGAGCAGAGAGTCTTTCGAAGCATTTTCAGAAGGAGAACCTACTACGGAGGGTGCTTCGGCATCCTCCGAGCAATAACGTGTACGTGGTGATATAGCCACACGCAAGGAAATTCTCCGAACAGTCAATCCCTATGTCGATGAGGTACTTACTATGAAGACAACCTACCATTCTTTATCCGGTGAGCTGCAGGCGCGCATCCTTGCGGGCCGAAAAGCCGGCCGGGTCAACCCCTACCGCGCTTTGGACGAGGACGTGCTGCGAAGAGAGCCTGAGCACGACAAGGCAAATCTGTGGCGCCCGGCATTTGTACGCGATGCGGAGAAGATTCTGCATTTGCCCTTGTACAACCGCTATGCGGACAAGACGCAGGTATTTTCTTTTTATCATAATGACGACATTACGAGGCGCGGCCTTCATGTGCAGCTCGTTTCGCGAATTGCGCGAAACATCGGTGCGGTGCTTGGGCTCAACCTCGATCTGATCGAAGCAATTTCCTTAGGGCATGACATCGGACATACCCCTTTTGGTCATGCGGGCGAGCGGTTTCTCGACGAGCTGTTGTATGCGGAGACGCGTTGCCGGTTTAACCACAACATCCAGAGTGCTCGCGTGCTCGATGACATTTTCGTGCGCAACATCAGTCTTCAGACGCTGGACGGCATCATTTGCCACAACGGTGAGTTCGAGCAGCAGAACTACTCTCCCACGGGCAAGCTGAGCTTTGAAGCATTTGACCAAAGCATCGCCGATTGTTACCGCGATTCGGCTGCCAACAAGCGTCTGCAGCCCGCGACGTTGGAGGCGTGCGTCATGCGAATCAGCGACATCATCGCATACCTCGGCAAGGACCGCCAAGACGCCGTGACCGCCGGCCTGATTCCCGCGGATTACCCGTTCCTTGCGGACACCATCGGCTCCACGAATTCGTCCATCATCAACAATCTGATCGTCGACATTCTCGAGCACAGCTACGGGGAAAATGCAATTCGTATGAGCACCGAAGCCTACGAGGCGCTAAAGGCAGCTAAGGACGAGAATTACCGCGTCATCTACCAAAGCGACGAGGTCGAGCGCGTGTATCGCGATACGATTCGCCCGATGTTCGCGCAAATGTACGAGCGTCTCCTTCAAGATGTGAAGAACGGCCGCGAGGCTTCGCCGGTCTTCGAGCATCACATCGCATTTGTCAACAAACATAGAAGCTACTATCGCGGCAGCGATTACCGCGAAGAACAGCCCGGCTTTATCGTCGCGGACTACATCGCGAGCATGACGGACGATTATTTCTTGGAGCTGTATCGACACCTGTTCCCGGAGAGCGAGTTGAGGATTGAATACCACGGGTATTTTGGGTGATAGCCGGCGGAGCCGGCAGTGGTAGCTGCGCGGAGCGCAGCGGTGATAGTCGGCCGATGGCCGACGGTGATAGGCGAGCGGGGCTGTAGCGCAGCGCAAGCGCTGCGCGGTGTTATCGCCCGATGGGCGAAGTGTTAGCCGCTGTAAGCGGCAGTGATAGCTCCGCGAAAGAGCGCGGTGAATTGATTTTTGGAGGTTGAATGAAATGAATATGAAATGTACTAAGTGTGGTTCTGAGAATGTGATTGAGGGCAAGCTTTCTACGGGTACCGGTGGGCTGGTTTTTGCCACGAAGAAGTCTCAAAAGAAGCTTCCGTTCACCCAGAACTACTCGACACTGATTGCAAATGGCTGCAAAGACTGCGGAACTATCTTTGACATTCGCATGGAGAACCCGCAGGCTCTTGTTGACGACAACTAATATCTGCATTTTATAAGGAGCATAGAAAAAATGGACTTACACGATTTCAAAGATGTCGCAGAAAATTACGACCGCTATCTCGATGTTATGTACAGTGAACACGATAATTACGAGGGCTTCCGAGAGTTTTATCTTGATTTGGCCAAAGAATACGGAGCGGGCGGAACCATCGACATTGCCTGTGGAACCGGCGCGGTTTTGCTGTACCTTGCGGAGGCAGGCATTGATGTTGACGGTACAGACTTATCTGAAGCTATGTGCGACGTAGCGAAAAGCAAGGCGGCGAGCAAGGGCTTGCAGCTGAACATTTTCCCCGCAAACATGACCGAATTCAAAAGCGAAAGAAAGTATTCCTTGGCAATCATCGCGCGCAGCGGCTTTATGCACCTTCTGACGCCCGAATTGCAAAGAGCTGCGCTCCTCAACATCCGCGAGAATTTGACGGATGGCGGCATACTCACATTGAATACATTTGCTCCGCTTCCTCAATTCCAAGTGGTGCAAATGCGCTCAACAGACACCGATTACTCCTTCCGCTTGGAATACACCAACACCGAAGGCTATCGCGAGAAGATTTACAACGCAATGTCCTACGACCCGTCCACTCAAATCATGTCGGGGAACTGGAAGTTCGAAACCTATGACGACGCAGGCAACATGATTGGCGAACGAGTAAGACCGGTGAAAATGCGACAGACCTATAAGCAAGAGCTTTTGTATTTGATTGAACTCTGTGGCTTTGAAGTCGTACAGATATACGGAGACTACTACAAGAGCACCGAAGATACCGGGAAATATGTGTGGGTGTTGAGGAAGAAGTGATGGCGCATCGGTGGTAGCGCAGCGGGGCTGTAGCGCAGCGCAAGCGCTGCGCGGTGATAGTGGCCGTAGGCCACGGTGATAGTCGACCGATGGCCGACGGTGTTAGACGAGCAAAGCTCGTCGGTGCGGAATCCGCGTACGTTGAAGAAATCATTGATATTGTAGAACTTATGGAGGACGGTGAACTACAGCATGAAGATTCACAAAGCACAATATAGAATCGACGATAGAAGCGTTCTTTACTACTATGAGACCGGTGAGGCAGACGCTAAGCTCTTATTACTCCACGCTCAGGGAACCAATTCGTCCAGTTTCCATCATGTCCTTGCAAAGCTTGCGAAGCACTATCATGTGTACTTGGTCGATTATTACGGACACGGCATGAGTTCTCACAATCCGAACAAATACAATCTGGTCAGCATCGGCAAGGATATGATCTCATTTATCGAAAATGTGATTTGCGATACGGTCGCTGTGCTGGGGCATTCGTCCGGTGGACTGATTGCGGCATATATCGCTGCTCATTGCGACAAATGCACCAAGCTACTACTAGAAGATCCGCCCTTCTTTTCAAGCCAAGGCGAAAGACGCTACAACACATATAATTATCTGGACCTATCTTCTGTTTGCCACAGCTTTCTGCAGCAGAGCGAAGAAA
>JAZODS010000151.1:0-1817 GCA_045597165.1 Lachnospiraceae bacterium
GAGGCTGATATCGCAGCACTCGCTGAGAAGAAGGGCAAGACGGTTGCAGACATTAAGGCAATCATCAACTCTCTCCATGAGTTCAACCCGATGATGGGTCACAGAGGCTGTCGTCTCGCTGTTACCTATCCTGAAATCGCAAAGATGCAGACGCGTGCCGTAATTCGTGCAGCTATCAATGTGAAGAAGGCTCATCCTGACTGGGATGTTCATCCGGAAATCATGATTCCTCTCGCTTGTGAAGTGAAGGAGTTGAAGTACGTTAAGGATATCGTTGTTGCGGTAGCGAACGAAGAGATCGCTGCAGCAGGTATCGAGCTCGCTTACGAGGTTGGTACGATGATCGAGATTCCTCGTGCAGCACTTACCGCTGACGACATCGCTAAGGAAGCTGAATTCTTCTGCTTCGGTACGAACGACTTGACCCAGATGACGTACGGTTTCTCCCGTGACGACGCAGGCAAGTTCCTTGACGCTTACTACGACGCTAAGATCTTCGAGAACGATCCGTTCGCTAAGTTGGATCAGACCGGCGTTGGCAAGCTTATGGAGATGTCCATTAAGCTTGGTAAGGCAGCACGTCCCGAGCTTCACGTAGGTATCTGTGGTGAGCACGGTGGTGATCCTACCTCCGTTGAGTTCTGCCACAAGATCGGTTTGAACTACGTATCCTGCTCGCCGTTCCGTGTGCCGATCGCAAGACTGGCAGCAGCTCAGGCAGCTTTGGCTGATAAGTAATCAATTCTATAAGTATAAAGAATCCGCTCGAGAAATCGGGCGGATTTTTATTTCGACAGGTTGAGTTTTTATTCGACACATGCTATACTCTAATTAACATAATACTGACTCTCGGGAGGTGAAGATATTGAAATCGCATAAGAAGAAAATGATTGCACCGATTATCATTACAGCTATTTTTTTAATCTATTATGTCATTTACTTTGCCTTTTTGATATTTTGGCTGGAAGGAATTCTGAAGTATGCGTTCGGTATCATTCCCGTGCTTCTTTCGATAGTCATGATTTATGTGTGTATTGAACGAATTGAAGAAATCAAGGAGGGTGAGGAAGATGATATTAGTCAATACTGATTACATTAGCGGAAAGGAGCTTGAGATGCTTTCTCTCGTAAAGGGAAGCACGATTCAGACGAAGCATTTTGGCAAGGACATCACGCAGAGCTTTAAGACTTTGGTTGGTGGCGAGCTCAAATCCTACAACGAGATGATGAACGAGGCACGTGCTCTTGCAACGAAGAGAATGGTGGAAGAAGCCGAAGCACTCGGTGCAGATGCGGTTGTGAACATTCGCTACGCTTCCTCTGCAGTTATGCAGGGAGCTGCCGAAGTAATCGCGTACGGTACTGCAGTGAAATTTGTGAATCAATAAAATGCTAAGAAGATGCCTCGGAACCGGTAAGGTTCTGGGGCATTTGAAAACTTTAGCCGAGAGGAGAAGTTTTATGCGAGAAGAGGAACGCAAATATGTCTATCAGCGAAAGCGCAGTGTGGCGATTGTCGTTCGAAACGGTAAGATCCTAATGGAAAGAGTGTTTTATTTCGGGCGGGAGTTTTATACGGTTCCGGGTGGCGGAATCGAAGAGGGCGAGACGCCGGAGCAGGCGGCCTTGCGCGAGCTGAAGGAAGAGTGCGGAGTGGACGGAACGATCGTAAAGCCGTTGGTGGTGCTGTACAAAGCCGATGGAAATGCTGAGTTTTCTTTCGAAATAACGATACCCGACGACCAAGAACCAATCACCGGCTATGACCCGGAGGAAACATCGGAGGACCCGCCGTTGAAAGAGGTGCTTTGGATGGG
>JAZODS010000152.1:0-2036 GCA_045597165.1 Lachnospiraceae bacterium
CGATCAAAATGCACAACGTAGGGTGGAACAGATTAAGTTCTACCAAGACATCGGTTTTTCGGTCAGGCAAATCTATGATTTGATTGATGCACCACCGGCGGTTGTGAAGGCAGCACTCGGGCGACAGATAGAGCATTTGCACGAACGTCGGGAGCAAGTGGATCAATTGATTCAAAAGGCGCAGGCGCTGATTGATGAACTGGAGAATGTTTAGGAGGAAGACGCTATGAGAAAACTATGGTTGCTATTGACCCTTTTGCTGGCATTTGTCTTTGTGGCGTGTGGAGCAGAAGATGACGATGATGATCGCGATGACGGCAAGAGGCCGACATCGGTAATAGAAAAGGAAGAGGGGGATGATGAATCTCATGTACCCGTGAACGGTGACAATAAGGTAACACCGGAGGTAGGAGAAGATGTGCCGAAGTCAACGAACACCCCGAAGCCGACAAACACCCCGAAGCCGACAAACACCTTAAAGCCGACGAATACCCCGAAACCGACCAGTACTCCTGTGCCGGAGAAAACGGACGAGCTACGGGCAGATATTAAGAAAGCTATCGATGAATACGAGGCGTTTTTCGATGATTACGTGGACTTCATGAATGAGTTTTCGAATTCAAGTAATCCGCTCAGTATGATGAGCGAGTATCTTGAGTATATGGAAAGCTATTCGGAAACGATGGAAGCAATGGGCGCATTAGAGGACAAGGAGCTAAATGACGCCGAGCTGAAGTATTATTTGGCGGCAATGAATCGCATCAATGCAAAGCTGCTGGAGATAAGCTAAAGAAAAATGCCGGTTCACAAATACGAGAACGGCGTTACAAAAGAAAATATTTAAAAACACTAGGAGGTAACTGTTATGTCAAAGAACAATGTTAAGATTCCCTTGCGTGCCACATCCACGCTCATAGCACTCATTGGTGCAGCTTGTATGCTGCTACTGCTGTTTCTGCCGTACGTATCTGCGGAAAAGGATTATGCAGAGCGCCTCGAAAAGTATGAGGACGACTACATCGACGAGGAAAATGATATCACTTACGGCCAGATGATCAAGGTTTCCTTGTTCGAGCTTGCGAAGTTCTCTGTGATTGATGAGTCCGCTTGGGACTGGGATGAGAGTGGCTCGATATACTTCTGGGGAACAGTAGTATTCGCGGCATTTGCAACATTGACGCTCATCTTTGCGCTGGCTAGAAAGCAAAAAACAACGTTTGTGTTCGGCTTGCTTTCCTTCGCTATCATTTCGCTTCTCAACCTCGAGATAAATGACGTGATTGTCGAGGGCAGCAGATACGACCACGGAATCGCATTTTACCTGATGTATGTTGCGATTCCCGCGGTGCTGGTCGGTGCGGTATGGATGATGGTTGATAAGAGAAAGGCAAAAAAGGCGTTGAAGGCGCAAGAGTCGCAGAGTGTTGCTTAAGAGTTTGTTGCACGGAAATTCGAATAAGGGAGCTGATACAGACGTATCGGCTCCCTTTGTGTTTGCTGAAGTATATGTTGACTTTGGATGGTGAAGCATCCGCCATGTGTCCGTTGCCGGTGCATCGCGCTATCGCTTTGTCGGGGAAAACTCGGCAAGGGTTCGTTCCGTACCCTACAGCTTCGTCACGTTCACCGCTTGCGGGCCGCGGTCGGTCGGCTCGACCTCGAATTCCACGAAGTCGCCTTCGTCGAGCACCTTAAAGCCCTTCATGTTGAGCGCGGAAAAATGCACGTATACGTCGTTGCCCTCCTCGTCGGTGAGAAAGCCAAAGCCCTTCTTGGCGTTGAACCATTTTACGGTACCCTTCTTCATGCTGTGCCTCCTGTCGTGCATTTTGCGAGAGGTTCTTCGGCAATCGCCTATGCCCCGCTTCCGCGAACCTGAGCTGCGATGCCTTCGAACGAGATGTCCCTCGGTGCTTTTCAATGTAGCACAGAACGTACAAAGTGTCAATGAAATGTGTCGAACGGGAATTTGCGAAAAATGCCTCGCAGACCATGACAAAGCAGAAAAAGCATGGTATAATCTACTCAATGGCGCC
>JAZODS010000153.1:0-12523 GCA_045597165.1 Lachnospiraceae bacterium
CCCAGTTGACGTCTCGCTGCCACAAACGCACGGTAGCATATACGGGAATCAAAAGAAGCGCATAAGGCGACAGGAGATAAGCGTATACTACAACCAAGATGGCACACAGCAGATAGCGCCAGTTGCTTTTCATTCTCAAAAGAAGCAGCAAAATGATGCAAAATACAACCGTGACCAGCTCCGTTGTCGGCATCAGCAAAATGAAGCCGTCCAGTACAAATAAAACCGCGAACAGCGCATAGCCACTGCGATTGCGAATGCGTATTTGCGTCAATGCGAGCATGTACAGAATGGCCGAAACAGCGGCACCGGCTATCAGAAAGTGACGGTAAGTAAGTCCGCCGAGGTGATCCTTCAGGGAAAGATACAGCTCCGGCACATCGTCGTAAATGCCAAAGGCCTTCAGACGGTCATAAAGCAAAAATATGAGTAGACCGTTCCACGCCAGCTTAAGTGCTCCAATCAAGAAAATCTTGTACGTGCGGCGCGGCGCAGCCTTGAAAGCAGTGGTCTTCGCAGTAGGCTCGGAAACTTCAGACGGTTCGGCATCTGCAGCAGTTTCGGCATCTGCAGCAGTTTCGGTATCTGCGGAAGTTTCGGCGTCTGCGGACGATTCCGTACTCGTAGGGGCTTCGGAAACCGTGGTCGCTTCGGGCACTTCTGCAGTCTCGGAAACTGTAGTCGTTTCGGGTGCTACTGTCGGCTCGGAAGCGGCGACAACCTCGCTAGAATGTATATCATCTTGTCCGTTAATTGGGCACATGGAATTCCTCCGAATGGTTGATAAATGCGTTGCCTCTATCATACCTTTTTTTTTGCCCTTTGTAAATGTTTTTTCGCAATTCCATCTTTGGTGCGGAGCTGTGGCGGGAGTTGCCGATGACGATGAATAAAAGTGCGAAAAGGGAGCATGATAGAAGTGATGGGCGGCAGGGCCGCAGTGATAGCAGCGCGGGGCGCTGCGGTGATAGTGCAGCGAAGCTGCACGGTGTTAGCGCCAAAGGCGCGGTGATGGCTCCGCAAGACAGCGGTTTTAGCGCTGCAAGAAGAGCGGTTTGTTGGTGGAGGGATTATGAAGCGTAAGGGTAGACAGAGTATAGAATTTCGAAATGCGCCGTACATCATCGGCGAGGCGTCGGTGGCGGGCAAGCTGGAGAGCGAAGGCCCGATGGGGGCGTATTTTCATGAGGTGTGCCTTGATCCGATGGTCGGAGCGAATACGTGGGAAGAGGCGGAGAGCAAGCTGGTGGAAAAGGCGACTCAGTTGGCGCTTGTCAGCGCAAAGCTGGACAGACGGGAGCTCGGAGTAGTCATCGGAGGAGACTTGTTGGCGCAGTTGATGGCCACGTCATTTGGTCTGGCGGCGCTAAATGTTCCGTTCTTCGGAGTGTATGGTGCCTGCTCGACGATGGGGGAATCGCTTCTGTTGTCGGCGATGATGGTAGACGGTGAATTTGCGGAGTATGCGCTGGCGGTAACGTCCTCACATTTTGCCGGAGCGGAGAAGCAGTTTCGCTTTCCGCTTGCGTACGGTTGTCAGCGTCCCGCGTCGGCTACGTGGACGGTTACGGGAAGTGGTGCAGCGGTCGTAGCGAGCGAAGAATCGCTGAAGCGTCATCCGGGAACACCGGGGAAACGAGTTCGAATTACGGCGGCTACAATCGGCAAGATTGTCGATTACGGCATTCAAGATTCCATGAACATGGGGGCGTGCATGGCACCTGCTGCCGCTTCGGTCATTGCGGCGAATCTGGAGGACTTCGAGCGCGACGCCGATTATTACGATTTGATTGTAACCGGTGACCTCGGAACGGTCGGTAGCCGCATCTTGTGCGAAATGCTCGAGTCGAAGGGACATCCGATTAAGAAAAAGCATTTTGATTGCGGTGTCGAGCTGTTCAACCCGAAGAAGCAGGACGTGCATGCGGGAGGCAGCGGTTGTGGCTGTAGCGCGATTGTGCTGACGGGGTATTTGCTCAGAAAGCTGCGTGAGGGGGCGTATCGCCGCATTTTGTTCGTTCCGACGGGCGCATTGATTTCTCCGGTGAGCTTCCACGAGGACTGCGACATTCCGGGCATCGCGTACGGAATTGTGCTGGAGGCAAGTGATTACTGAGAGGGGTGTTGAGAAAATGATGGATTATGTGGCGGCATTTTTGGTTGGCGGTTTGATCTGCGCATTGGTGCAGATATTAATGGACAATACGAAGCTTCAGCCGGGACGAATCATGGTCATCGTCGTAATCACGGGCGGTGTCATCAGTGCACTTGGGTGGTACGATGACCTTAGAAGCTTTGCCGGAGCGGGGGCCGGCGTCCCGCTGCTTGGCTTTGGCGATTTGCTGTTCCAGGGAGTAAAGAGCGGTTACGAGGAGCATGGTGTGCTTGGACTGTTTGAAGGAGGCTTGAAGGCCGGAGCGGTCGGAATCTCTGCGGCACTCATTTTCAGCTATATTGCGAGTTTCGTGTTCAAGCCAAAGATGAAGAAATAAATTGCGTCGAAAAAATAGGGAACTGCTAGCAAAAAGCTCACGTAAAGCTCTTTGCTAGCAGTCCCCTGCGCGTAATATAAAGAGGAAAAAGAAAATCAGCGAATTGAAGTAACCGGACTAGTACCGGAGGAGAGCTGCTTTCCACGAACAGCTGCCAATTCGGATACGGATACAATCTGATAACCCTGTGCCATCAACTCGGGAATCGCTGCACGAACAGCTTCCACCGTGAACTTGTAGTTCGCATGCATCAGGATGATGTCTCCGTCTTTTGCACTCATAATCTTTTTGTAAACGGAATCGTAATTACCGTTGTTCCAGTCCGCACTGTCAACACTCCAGTTGATAAGCGGAGTCTTAATCGTAAACTGTACAGCCATGCTGGAGCTACCGTAAGGCGGTCTTACAAGGTAATCCTTAATGCCGGTGATGGACTCAAGAAGTGCGCGAGTCTTCTCAATCTCCTGGCGGATACCGTCCTGGTCCAGTTTCGTCAAATAAGGATGGGACCAAGTGTGATTACCAAGCTCATTACCTTCCTCTACCACTCTCTTCACGCTGGCTTCATAGGAGGAGTTATAACGGTTACCCCATACGAAGAACGTTGCGTGTGCGCCATTCTCCTTGAGGATGTCCAAAATCTCGTTATACTGTACTACCGGACCGTCATCGAAGGTAAATGCAACGAGCTTCTTGTTCGGATCGATCCAAGAAGTGTCTACATTCGAAGTATCCCACGGAACCATCAAAGCTTCCGTCGGAGTAGGAGTCGGAGAATCGGTCGGTACGGGTGTGGGCTCTTCCGTCGGAGTAGGAGTTGCTTCCTCTGTCGGAGTCGGAGAAGGAGTGGTCTCTTCCTTCTTGTCCGAGCAAGCAACGGCAAAGAGTCCGAGCATCAGCATAAGTGCCAATACAAAAAATCTGGATGATGCCTTCATAACAAAAATACTTCCTTTCTTCTTACGCGAAATGATTAATAAATATGCATTCAAAAAAGAATACTAACCATCGAGATTAGTATACCAAAAGAAAGCCGATATGTGAAGCCCCTTTTTGAAAAAATAAATGTGGATACATCCCCTCGGGAGGGAAGCGAAAGAAGAGCACAATCACATCTGTTTCTTTACAATCGAGTATTCGTCGCCATAGCGGAAGTAGGGACAGTCCCAAGGCCGACCGGTAATGAAATGCGCCATCTCGTCCTCGTCCAAATCCTTGCCACATGTGTAGCATTCGTAATCATCATCGTATTCATAGTACATGCAATAGTCGCAATTTGCAATAGACTTCATACATTTTCTCCGGTAAATAGGTGTTGTGCACCATGCGGTGCCGAAAAGATTCGACCGCCTGCGAAATGGCAGGCGGTCGTAATTGTTATGCTTGTCATTCGTCAACTTCAATCAAAATGCCCGGATGAAGAGGACAGTTGATGTTCAAGTCTTCGGGAAGAATGTGCTTCGTATCCTGTGTGCCGCCCTTATTCAGAGCAAGCTCAGACTCGGTCTTCAGGAGGAATACATTCGTCTTGATGGAAGGACAGCTCGTTGTTGCCAAAGCACCGGATTCGGAACAGAGAATTCTCTTCGTATGGCAGGTACATTCCTGGTAAGGAGCGGTACCCTTTGCGAAGATCTCTTCCGTGATGCAGTTGCCGCCGGAGTACTGGTCACAGAGGCCTTCCACGGCGATGTTGCCGCATTTGCTACAAATCTTTGAGGTAACGATGGAGGCCGGCATTGTAAAGTCGGTCGGTGCACAATTTTTCAGCACGTGAACCTCTTCCATGATGTCTCGCCACATCGTACGATAATAGCTCGTATCTGTCTGAGAGAAGTTGTTGTCGAAACCGGACCAAATGGCTGCGCAGTAATAAGGAGTATAGCCTGCAAACCAAAGGTCAAAGTTGTCGTGTGCGGTACCGGTCTTGCCCGCTACCGGAATCTTAAGGTTCTTGAAACGGCTCTTCGTACCGGTTCCGATTGTGGTCGTATCTACCATAGCATCGGTAAGAAGGTATGCGGTAGAAGACTTCATAACCTGAGTGGAATCCGTACGGTTGTTGATCAACGTCTGACCGTCCATTGTCTTAATCATTGTGTAATAGCGAGGCTCGTTGTACACGCCGCCATTAGCGATAGCGGAGTAACCGGCCGTCATCTCGAGCACGGAGCAACCGACGGAAAGACCACCGAGAGCCAATGCCACGTTGTAATCCGATACGCCGTCGCTGGCGTCCGTATCAATCTGCTTAAAGCCGAGCTTCTTCAAGTAGGAAACCGCGGTCGTCGGAGTAACCTTTTCCATGCATCGTACTGCAACAATATTCATGGAGTGGTAGATTCCCTTACGAATGCTCTGAAGTCCCTCAAAGCCGGTTGAATACCAGTTCGTAACGGTCACGTCTTCCGTCCCGGGGTAAATATAGTACGAATCGTCAAACGGACTCGCAAGTGTATAGCCACACGTATCGATTGCGGGAAGGAAGGCTGCCAACACCTTGAAGGTGGAACCTGCCTGACGGTAGATGCCGCTGGCACGATTCAAGACACGACGTCCGGTCTTCTCGCCACGACCGCCGTACTGAGCGATGACATTGCCGTTCGAAGGATCCATGATAACCATGGCTGCCTGCGGCTGAAGCAAAATGCTTCTCGACTCCTGTGTTGAATATTCCACGCCGGGATACTTGGCCTCGAATTCGGCCTGCTTAGCGGCAACGAACGCATCCAGCTTGGCAATCAAGTCTTCCTCGTTCTTTGTGTAGACGCTGATGCCCTTGCTGCCGGTACCCTTTTCATGATAGTAGTATTTGTTCGAATCGTTGTAGCTTGCGTAGTGATCGAGGAAATCCTGCAAGTGAAAATGCATTGCTTCACCGGATGCGGACACAAGCGACAGCGCATAGCTCTTGGAAAGCTCGTAGTAGGAGCCCTTGCCGACAGCGGGGAACTGGGACTCATCGGTGAAGTATTTGTCCATAATCTTCTGCACCTGAAGGTCCTGGGTGGAGTAAATCTGAAGTCCGCCGCTATAAAGCATCTTATTCGCGTCGTAGGAGGAGTAGCCGAGTTCTTGAAGATCGAGCAATACCTGCTCAATCAACGCATCGACAAAATAGGAGTATTCCGAATTAACGGTCTCCTGCGTAATCTCATCCTGAAGCTGAAGACGTACGTACACATCCTCGGAATCCGCGATTGCGATGTCGTACTCTTCCTTCGTACAGAAACCGTTCTCATAAAGGTTGTTCAGACAGTCCAGACGACGACGCGCATTGTCCTCCTGATACTTCAGCGGGTTCATGTATACCGGCGAGTATGCAATCGGAGCGAGCACGGCCGCTTCGGAAATCGTCAGCTCGGAAACGGGCTTTCCGAAATAGGAAAGAGCGGCCTTCTGGATACCGTAGGCACCGTTGCCGAGGTTGATTGTATTGAGATAGTACTCGAGAATCGTGCCCTTGTTGAGACGACCCTCCAGCTGAATTGCAAGATACTGCTCCTGCAGCTTACGAACGATCTTGTCGATGTTACTTGTCTCGTTACCACCGGAAAAGACCTGATTCTTCAACAGCTGCTGTGTAATCGTACTGGCACCGTAATCAAGGCTCTGTTCCTTTACTACGGAAAATGCCGCACGGAAGATACCGCGGATATCGATACCGCTATGCTCATAATAACGTTCGTCCTCCAGAGCAACGAAGCAGTTCGCTACGCCTTCCGGAATCTCGTCGATGCTGACATACTCTCGGTTGGAGCCTGCGCCTGCGAGCTCAATGCTCACGGAGCCGTCCGCGAAGTAAATGGTCGACGGATAGCTGTCGGGAACGACATTGATGGAGTCGATGTTCGGCGACGTCTCAATGATGCCGAGATATGCACCGTAAGCGGCGAAGCAACCGACGATCATACAAAATGCCAGCGCCACTAAGGCAACTCGAAAAAGAAGCACGCGAAGAAAAGACCGAATCCTACGCGTAGAGGACCGAATCTCTTGCTGCCTCTTGATGATACTGTAACGTCCATAATTCATGGAGCAAAGACCTCCTTATATCATGCCTATAGTATAGCATTGTCCGAATACTTTGTAAACCTTCTCGGGGCGTGTCAAATGTTAAGTTTTCCGCGGGTTTTGTAACAAAATGCGGGGCATTTGACTACCGTGTCGAATGTTGTTGCGCCGTGATAGCCGACCGTTTGCCGACGTTGACTGGTTTCTGTGGCTGACCGCGCTTACAGCAAAACGCGCATTTACAGAAGAACGACCTCGCCGTCAATCAGAGCGTAGCGGACCGGCTTTTCCATCGTGAGAATCGCTTTTCCGGCCGTCGCTTCTTGCATTGCGGCTTCAAAGGAGGAGACGTCCTCCTCGGGAAGCAACAAATCGGCGGTCACCTGATCGGTATATTCCGTAGAAAGAACGGGATAGTTGCCCGAGCCCGCGAGGTAGAGAAGCTTACCGACACCGGTATAATCCGTTACGACATGGACCGGCACGGCCATTCGCTGCTCCGCAATACGGCAGTGCTTTAGGCCTTCGACTACTGCGGCCTGATACGCACGAACCAAGCCACCGGTGCCGAGCAAAATGCCACCGAAATAGCGTGTCACAACGACACAGACACCGGTTAGACCTTCGCCCAGCAAAATGTCCAGCATCGGGCGTCCGGCCGTATGAGGCGGTTCGCCGTCGTCGCTGCAGCGCGTAAGCTCACCGTGCTCACCGATAACCATCGCCGAGCAATTGTGCCTCGCGTCCCAATATTGCTTCTTGACGCGCTCGACAAATGCCTGCGCCTCTTCCTCGGAAGCAACCGGTGCGATGGAAGCGATAAAACGGGAGCGTTTTTCAACGATTTCGCCTTGTCCGCCCTCAAAAATAAATCGTGTCGGTAGTGCCATAAATCCTCCGAATATCTTGACAAATATCCTACATATGATAAACTAACTGTGTATGTCCGCAAAGTGGCTGTGCATCAGCAAAAGCAGTTGAGTTCACGGTTGTATTCGTAGTGAATGCTCGCCAGCTGTCGGCAAAGAGTTTCGCAATCAATGCCCTCTTCCGCACAGAGCTCTTCAAGGGATGCATATCGGTCGCGCAGCTGTGTATTGACGTAGCTGAGCAGGATGATCGGATCGCGTGGGAGAGCCATAGGTGCACCTCATTTCGTAAAGCATTTGCAATCGGGCTTGTCCGCCGACGATTACGCATCGGGGCAAGCGGGATTTGCGTACGCGGACATTGTAGCACATTTTCATTGGAAATACAAATGCTGTTCCGTCTCGGCGCAAGCGTGGGGTGAGAGCGGCAGTATGGATATGAGGTATTTGCATGGATCTTTTTGATTATATGCGGGAGAATTCCTTGGAAAAGACGGCTCCGCTTGCATCTCGGATGCGGCCGCGTTCCCTCGATGAGGTTGTGGGACAGGAGCACATCATCGGTCGGGACAAGCTGTTGTACCGTGCGATTAAGGCAGACCAGCTGCGGTCGGTCATTTTCTACGGACCGCCCGGTACGGGAAAGACGACGCTTGCGAAGGTCATTGCGGGCACGACGAAGGGTGAGTTTCGCCAGGTAAATGCTACGATGGCCGGCAAAAAGGACCTCGAGGAGGTCGTGAACGAGGCGAAGCAGCTGCAGGCGCTGGGTGGCACGAAGACCATTTTGTTCATCGATGAGATTCACCGCTTCAATAAGAGTCAGCAGGATTATTTGCTGCCGCACGTAGAGGATGGCACGGTCATTTTGGTCGGTGCGACGACAGAGAATCCGTATTTTGAGGTAAACGGCGCTTTGATTTCGCGTTCCATCGTATTCGAGCTGAAGCCGATTACGAGGGATGACATTGTGGCGCTTTTGAGACGTGCGATGACGGACAGAGAGCGCGGCCTCGGCAATTACAACGCCGAGATAACGGACGATGCGCTGTTGTTCATTGCCGATGTGGCGAATGGGGATGCGCGAAGAGCGCTCAATGCGTTGGAGCTTGGCGTGCTGACGACGGACCCGAGTGCGGACGGACGAATCCGCATCGATTTGGACGTTGCCGGAGAGTGCATTCAGAAGCGTGTGCTTCGCTATGACAAGAACGGCGACAATCATTACGATACGATATCGGCATTTATCAAAAGCATGCGGGGCTCGGATCCCGATGCGGCGATTTATTATTTGGCCAGAATGCTTTATGCGGGCGAGGAGGTTACGTTCATCGCTCGAAGAATTATGATATGTGCGGCGGAGGATGTCGGCAATGCCGATCCTCAGGCACTTCAGGTTGCGGTTGCGGCTTCGCTTGCGGTGGAGCGTGTCGGAATGCCCGAGGCGCAGATTATCCTCGCGCAGGCTGTTGCCTATGTGGCCTGCGCACCGAAGAGCAACGCAGCGGTGGAAGCCATCGGAGCCGCGATGGATTTGGTGGCAAAGACGAAGACTCCGCCTGTGCCGGCGCATCTGCAGGATGCACATTACGGCGGTGCGGCAAAGCTCGGTCACGGAATCGGCTACCAATACGCGCATGCATTCCCGAATCACTACGTAGAGCAGCAGTATATGCCGGATGGCTTGCAAGGTACGGTGCTTTATGAGTGCGGTGAGCTCGGTTACGAGAAGAAGATGAAGGAATGGATGGAATGGCTGCGCGGGGCGCAGCGGTGATAGCAGCGCGAGGCGCTGCAGTGTTAGCCAGCAGAGCTGGCGGTGATAGCGCAGCAAGCTGCGCGGTGATAGCTCCGCGAAGTTGGCGGGTTTGTGAGTGAATGGATTTTGAGAGAACGGAGGATAGAAGTATGAAGAATAAGTTTCCGCAGATTGTTGCGATTACGACGCTTGTGTTGGTTGCTTTGTCGATTGTGCTGACGTTTGTCGGAGCATTTGTCGAGGGTGACCTCGGACAGGCTTTGTTGTTTTCGGGCATTTTCGGTTTTGTAGCATTTGCAATCTTCGGCTGGATCTTGCTTGCGGTGTACAAGCGAGTGCATCGTGACGAGGAGGAAAATGAGCAGGTGACGTCCGACAAGGACTGATGAGCGGTGTGGTCAGAGGATGACCGACGTTGCCGGTTCGCAAACGAAGTGTCCGGTGATAGCCGAGGATAATTCCCGAAGGATTCGGGAATCCTATAACACGATTACAAAAGAACGCTGCGGCAAAAGACGCTGCGGTTGTGATAAGAAAGGAAGAGTACAATTATGAGTTTGTTGGAAAAGTGGAGAGACGAGGCCTACAAGAAGGACATGAACACGCAGGAGGGCCAGCTGTTCTGGGGCAATTACTTTGCGGTTGAGAAGGGCGTATACGAGCAGCTTCTCGCAGAGCCTGATGTAGAGGTATGCGGAACGGTGAAGGAGCTTGCCGAGAAGTATGATATGAGCATTTCCCTGTTCACGGGCTTTTTGGATGGTATCAACGACAGCTTGGTAACGCCGAATCCGATTGAGGAGATGACGGAGGATACCGTAGTAAGTCTCGCATTTGACAAGGAGAAGCTGTATTACAACATGGTAGCCGCACGTGCGGATTGGTTGTATGAGCTTCCGGCTTGGAATGACATTTTGACCGATGCAAAAAGAAAGGAGCTGTTCCTTTCTCAGAGAAAGTCGGGAACGATTGTGAACGACAAGAAGATCGGTCGCAACGAACCGTGTCCGTGTGGCAGCGGTAAGAAGTATAAGTTTTGCTGCGGCAAGAAGTAATTTCGACGGGATTCGCTGAAAAATGTTTGCGATATTTCGTAGATGCAGTAGGACGTAGTTGAGAGCAGTAAGGAGGCACTATGGGAAGACAGGTGCGTTACAACAGCCGGATGACCACACGCTACCGCTCGGGTACTAAGCGTGCGAGAAGACGAAAGCAGTTGCTTCATGCAGTCATTGCATTGGTAGCATGTGCTCTTGTAAGCGTGGGCTGCTATGCGTTGGCGTCGAGAAAGCCGGATGCGCCGAAACAGGAGCAGGGGCCGACTCCGACCGTGCAGGTACAGCTGCCGGGGTTGGAAGCCAATTCGCAGGCGACGATTCACAATCTGTATACGGACGCTTACAAGGAAGGCCTGACGGAGGACGACATTTGGATGGAGGACTTCGAGGACACCCGTAAGCGAGTGAACGTTAAGGCGATGTATCTGACGACAGATGTGTTGAACCGACAGCTCGATTATATATTGGATTTGGTAGACACAACGGAGCTAAATGCGATTGTTGTGGATATCAAAAACGACGACGGCTTCATTACGGTACAGACGGATTCCGAGCTTTTGAACAGCATGACGAATACGAGCCCGATGATCAACAACTTCAGTCAGGTCATGAAGACGTTGAAGGAGCACGGCGTCTATATGATTGCGCGAGTCGTATGCTTTCGTGACATTCGTTCCGTGCGAAGCAACGAAAGCCTCGGCGTTCGCATGAAGGATGGCTCCCTCATGAAGGACAACAGTGGCTACACGTGGATGAATCCGCTGAATACGGACACGTGGGAGTACCTGACCGAGGTAGGAAGACAGTGCGCGAAGCTCGGCTTTGACGAGGTGAACTTCGACTACTGCCGTTTCTCTACGGATGGTAAGATGAAGGAAGCGGATTTCGGCGTTGAGGAGCTTACAACCGAGATCAAATACGACGCAATCACCGGCTTTGTTAAATACGCCTGTGAGAACCTGAAACCCCTCGGTGTATTCGTATCCGTAGACGTATTCGGTGTCGTACTCAGCAGTGAGATCGACGCAGCTGCGGTAGGCCAGGACTATGCGGCGATGTCGAGCTATTTGGACTACATTTGCCCGATGGTATACCCGTCGCACTACGGCAAAGGCTATTACAATCTAAAGGTGCCGGATGCGGCCCCGTATGAGTTGATTTACAATGCCATGCTCGATTCGAAGGAGCGTCTCAGTATCCCCGTTGCAAAGGGCAGATGCGCGGACGTAAGACCTTGGTTGCAGGCATTTACCGCGAGCTGGGTAAGCGGCCATATCGACTACGGCGGGGAGGAACTTCGTGCGCAGATCAATGCTACGTACGACGCAGGCTATACCGGCTGGCTTCTGTGGAATGCGGCCGGCGCGTACAGCACATTCAAAGACGGTTTGGAGCCGAATGAATAGCCGACAATTTAATAAAATAATGAGACCTTTAGGGCATCGCAGCAGTGCGGTGCCCTTTCGTATATATTGACTTGCAAAATGCGCGGTGCTACAATTTAATTATAGAAAAATGCGATAATAAACCGAGGCATAACAGATGAAATCGATAAAGACTAAGCTTGTTATTTTGATTGCCGCAAGCGTGATGGTAGCTGCGATAAGCGTAGGTGGGCTCGGAATCTATGAACTGCGAGCCGCATCGCACAGCGACAGCGTTCGCATGGTGAATTCCTCGTGCGGTGAAAAGTCGCAGGCGATGAATCATGCGTTTGTACGAACCGAGCAATCGGTTGATGTGCTGGCGGAGTACGCGAAGGACAATCTAGAGAGTGTTGAGAAGCTGTCACAGGACGAGGAGTATCTTGAACAGTATACTGCGCGTCTCGCGGCACTTGGACAGACGATCGCGGAAGAAACCAAAGGAAGTGTGGGCGTGTACGTACGCTTCGACCCGGAGAAGATGCCTCCTATGTCCGGTTTCTATTATGCGAAGGACGCTACAACCGGAGCCATGAAGGAGATGCCGGTGACGGATTTCTCGAAATACGATCAAGATGAGCTGAATTGGTACTATCAGCCTGTGCAGTCCGGAGCTCCGACATGGATGACTCCGTATCAAAATGCAACCGAGGGCACGAAAGTCATTTCCTACATCGTTCCGCTGTACAAGGAAGAGGAATTGGTTGGCGTAGTCGGAATGGACATTGATTTTAACTTCATCATAGAGATGGCGTACGAGATTCATCTTTACGATACCGGCCATGCATTTTTAACGAATGAACAGTTGGAGATTGTCCATAGTGAGCATTTTGACGACGGAACGTCGATTCGTACGTTCAGTGACGTGCTTGCGGAAGTAAGCCTTGCGCACATTGATAAGCACGAC
>JAZODS010000154.1:0-4595 GCA_045597165.1 Lachnospiraceae bacterium
TGCAGCACTATCACCCGCGTTGCGCGTTACGCGCTGCGCTACAGCCCCCGCTATTCGCGGAGCCTCACCGCTCGCTCTGTGAGCTAACACCGACGAGCTCCGCTCGTCTAACACCTTCGGCGCTTATGCGCCGAATATCACCTCGCGCTACGCGCGATATCACTCCACAATAACTTCCGTCCAGTGCTTCTGATTATAAATGTCCGTGAACAAATACGTCACGCGAATGTCGCCCTCTCCGAGGTCCACATTGCTGATTGTCATTTGCTCGGTCACCGTCATCTGCTCGCCGAGATAGTAGCTGTCCTGATATTCACCGCCGTAGGTGTAGTAATCGCACAGGAAGTCAAGCGTATCTCCTACATTTAGCGCGCCAAGAGCCTTTGCTACGGTCTCCGTCTCGCCTTCTACGTAATCGTAGCGAGCGCCGGCAATGTAGCCGTACGGATTTTCGTTGTCAAATACGAGAATCAGATTCACGCGCTCGCCGTTCAAAAGCGCCGGCACGCGTCCGGTAATCGTGTAGTTGTCGCCGTCCTCTACAGTGCTCAGATGATAATATGCTACCGGCTGTCCGTTGATGGCCAGCCACGTTCTGTCGGTATCGCCGATGAGATTTCCGGCGTCATCGAACTCATATACATTGTCCAAGCCAAGATCGATAAAGCCCTCGCCGTCGTCGTAGAAGACGTTCAGCTCGAGGTTGTGAACAAGCGCCCACTGTGCCTCGCTCAGCTGCAAAATGTGCTCGCCGTTCTTGCCTTCCTTCCAAACGAGCGCTGACGGATCGAAATAATTGCTCGACAGATACTGCGCCATCTCCTCCGTCGTCATTCCGCTCTCTTCGAAAAATGCCGTGTTGCTTCTGTCCAGTCCCTTGATGCCGCCGAACTGTCCGGACAGGAAGCTGCCGAGAAGTCCCGCAATGGCATCCGAGCTACCGCCCGAGCTTGCACTGCCGCCGCCAAGCAAGCCCAGCAACGACGGCAACGGTGAAGACGTGCCGCCGGTCGCGGTCTGTCCGCCGACCTCAAGGCTCGCAAACTGCTGAATGCAGCGCATGTATTCCTCGTCCATTCCGATTGCTTCGTACGTATCCACCACCTTGTCCACAGAAGAAACCTTCTTGTAAGGGAAGTAGATGGACAGACCGTACGCATTTGTCATATCACTCGAGGTACGGTTGTATTTTACGGAGCTAAGAAGTGCATCCACCAGCTTCTTGCCCTCGTCAGTGCCCATGTTGTGAGCCAAATGCACCAAATCCACCTGATCGATTCCGGAGGACGCCGCAAATTCTCTCGTGCTATAGCGGGCATCTGACACCGTCTTGTACTCATTTTCCTGAATCAAATCGCTCGCGGACACGGAAAATGCGGTCAGATTCGCGGGAACGGTCTTCTCCAGCTCTGCCAAATCGACTACCGACAGCGTCGTCTGCTGTCCTCTGCACTGGCGTGCGCACGTGTCCACGAAATCGTCTACGATGTTTTTGCCGATTTCGATGGTCGGCATAGACGTATTTTTCGCAAGGTTCGTCAGCCAGTTCGTATAATACCAGCCAACGCCCGGCTCTGTCTCCTCGGAGGCAATCATATAGTCCGCATACGGTGTGAGCATTAACGCTGTCTCCAGCGTAGCCATCAAGCAAGCGTCAAAGCCGATGAAATCAAACGTCACGCCGGCCTTCTTCAGCGCCTGATTGATCTCCGCGAGGTTCATCGAGTCGCCGCTTCCGTATTTCTCGTCGTAGCCGTAGCCGCTAATCGAGCCTCCGCCATGATCCCAAAAAATCAGGTTATTGCGGTTCGCGGGGAAATGCTTCTCGCAATACTGAATAAAGCTTACCAGTGTATTCGGGTCCGTCATAGCACCGGTTCCGGCATCGTCGTCGAGAACTTTCAGCTTTCCGCCGGTCACCTGATAAATCTGATTCACCTTGTTGCTAATACCGCTCGTCTTCCACTTCTTGCAGCCGCCGGTATAGACGATAACATTTACCTTATCGTTGAGAGACGCGCCCAGCATCTCCTTCAAATCGCTCGTTCCCATGCCGGCTCTCGACTCAAGGTCGGTACCGCACATGTACACCATAATCGTAACCTCGTCCTTGCTGTTGCCGAGAATCTTCGTTCTCTTCGCTCTGGCACCCGAAGCTACGGAAGTATTGAGCTTGCTCGTGTTGTTGCCGGTCTCCCAACCACCGCTCACCGCTCCGATGATGGACGAACCGCCACCGAGCAAATCGCCGATCGGATTCTGCGTACCGCCGCTATTACCGCCGCCAAGCAAGCCGGACAAACCACCACCGCCCAACAACGATGTCAGACCGCCGCCACCGCCAAGCAAGGCGATGATGACAACGATAATGGTAATCAACGAGCTCTTATTGCCGGATGCACGAGTAGAACGCTTGCCACCGCCAAGCGAACCGCCGATGCCACTTCCACCTACGGAGCTACCTCCAAGCGAGCTACCGCCGGACGAGCTACCGCCGGACGAGCTACCGCCACCAAATGAGCCCGCGCTTCCGCTACCAACCGGACCGGTTCCCAAACCGTCGCCGCGCTTCTTAACGCCTTTGCCTCCTCCGGTCACATTCTTTACTCTGCCTCTCGGTCTGTTATTTGCCATACTCTGGTCTCCTTATTATCCTTTGTGTTGCTTATACTCTTTCCTGTTCTCTATCCAAATGAGCCCGCACCCCACGGAAGTCCGCCGGTGTGCCAAATGCTCTGTTATGTCCATTATACCATCTCGGTCAAGAGCAAACCTCTCACTACGCCAGCTCCTTCTTCAGCCAAATGTGCGGACAGCCTTGCTCATACTCCAGCTCGCCGTACTGCTCATAACCAGACTTCTTATAAAAATCCCTCGCCTGATACTGCGAATGCAGACTAAGCGACTTGCCGCCAAGCGACTTGACCGCCTCCTCCGCCGCGGCAATCAATGCGGTTCCGAGCCCTTGTCCGCGATATTCCTTCAGGACGCAAAACCGCCCGAGAAGGTAGTTCCCTTCCTCCTCACCGGCGAACACACGGCACGTACCGAGCGCCTTTCCGCTCTCCTCGTACAGCACGAGGTGCGTAGCAATCTTATCAATCTCATCGAATTCATCCACAAAGCCCTGCTCCTCTACGAATACGGTGATTCGCAGGCCAAATGCATCGTCCGGCAGTTCGTTGTAAGATCGGATAGAATAGTTCATAAAAATCTCCTCGTCATCGGAAATGAAACCGCCTCGGCGCACTCCGCGCCTCTCCCCGGAAAGCTCTCGCCCGGCTCCTGCGGCTCGTTAGTGTATTGTATCACAAATTCCATGTGGGGACAATGGCTTTTGAAGCAGGGGCCGACGCCGAAAAAATTGCTCGGACCAAGCACGGCCCGAGCAATTAAAATCTCAAGTAAAAACGTTTCAATTCTCTACGTCAAATATCGTATTGCACGCCTTGCATCTACCTTTTCCGTCGACTCTCGAAATGCGAACACGCTGGTTACAACGCGGGCAGGGAACTCCAAGCTGTTCTTGCAAAAGCAAGGATTCCGTCTCCTCCTTAAGCAGAAGCGCCTTGCCCTCTCCCAGCGTCTGACCGCTCAAGAGTGCCACAATCTTCTCCTGCTCCTGCAAAATCTCCTCCGTCAGGGCCGTCCGGTTCTCATTGTCCTCCACCAGCTGGCCGAAGCCGTACAAGGCAAATGCTCCTACCCACGAGCCAAACGAGCCGAGCACCATGACGACGAAGCCCAAAAAGATACTCGTCGTGATATCCCACGTCCCCAAAATGAGATTCAGGCCACAAACAATCGACGCTACAATGCCAATCCAACATAAAATCTTCGCAAGCAACTTAATCTTGCCCCCAATGTTGTCAAACATAACACACCCTCCTGAAAAATTTTATATAATTCGTGCCAATATAATCAGTTTAGCATAGATTCGACAGCATGTAAAGTGCATTTACGCCGAAATTAAAAAGCCCCGCGTTCCGCGGGGCTCCTCTCTTCTTCACAACATTTTCTTTTCTAATCTTTTCACGCCTTACTTCTCCTAGGCGTATTCCCTCTGTCTACTCTCCTGCGTCTTCCTTTCGTATCTGCGCTCTCTTGATCTTGCCGCCGAGCGTCTTCGGCAGCTCGTCTACGAACTCTACGATACGCGGGTATTTGTAAGGCGCAGTCGCCTTCTTTACATGGTTCTGAAGCTCCTTGATGAGCTCATCGGAAGGGGTGTAGCCCTTAGCGAGCACGATGGTTGCCTTTACAACCTGGCCGCGAATCGGGTCAGGAGCGGCCGTGATGGCACACTCAATAACGGCAGGATGCTCGATCAGAGCACTCTCTACCTCGAAGGGTCCGATGCGGTAGCCGGAGCATTTGATGACGTCGTCGTGACGACCGACGAACCAGCAGTAGCCGTTGTTGTCGCGCCAAGCAACGTCCTTCAAGTTGTAGTTGCCGCCGGCAAATGCGGCGTCGGTCTGCTCCTTGTCCTTATAATAGCCGATGAACAAGCCTGTCGGCGGATTGTTTACGACATCGCAGATGGTGATCTCGCCTTCCTCGCCGCTCTCACACTCATTTCCCTCATCGTCCAT
>JAZODS010000155.1:0-10074 GCA_045597165.1 Lachnospiraceae bacterium
ACGGTATAGTTGTCCACTCCGTACTCGATTTGCAGCTCGGGCGAAACAGGCAGCTCATTTGCCTCGGTATAAAAACTCATCCGATCGAACAGATACTTCTCATACGGCATTTCCGTAGAAGTTCGCCTCAAATAAGCAGACATACTATGAAAGGCAAATGCCCGACCGCTCAACATCCCAAGCAGCTGCTCACTACTACCGAACAATATCGCGACAAGCAATAAAGCAATCAACACACGACCTACATTTCTTCCTCTATTAATTCGTAGCAAAGCTCGATAGCGCGCGAAATGATACGACTTAAGCATTGAATCTCCTCATCTACATTTTTCGTTGTTACATACAGCTCATGGTATCTCTGCGGGTACTCGTCTGTTTCCAAAGCCCGCATTGCGACAGCCGCCTCCTCGGAGTTCGATGCGATTTCACTGAGGATGTCCGCCACAATCGTGACTGTGCTGACAACCGTCGGTACACCGATGGCAATGCAAGGTATTCCAAGCGTTTCTTGATTCAACGACATTCTGTGATTCCCAAGCCCGGAGCCGGGCGTAATGCCCGTATCACAGATCTGAATCGTCGTGTTCACACGTGTGATACTTCTGGCAGCCAGTGCATCGATTGCAATGACAAGCTCGGGCTTCGTTTCGTGTATCACGCCACGTATAATCTCCAGAGACTCCATACCCGTCTGTGCCATAACGCCCGGTGCAATCGCACTAATACTATATTTGTCCTTTTCTTTGTTTATGACATGAAAATGCCGATTTACAATCGTCTCCTGCACACAAGCCGGCCCAAGCGAATCGGATGTGATCTCTCTATTACCGATGCCGACAAGCAGCACCTTCTTTCTGTCCCAGACATCCAAGCGCTTTAGACAATCGGTAACACTCTGAGCCAAAGTCGGATGAAAGCTCGTCTCGAAGCGGTGCACGTTCGGAATCTCCAATGTGATATACGTTCCGATACTTCTCCCGATTCGTTTCTCTGCCACAGGTGTTAGCACACGAACCGTCGTAATCTTCACCTCACCGTCGTAATCTACGTCTTCCTCTACAACAATTCCTTCCGTAACCTCCGAACGCTCTGTAGCCAACTCCATCCGTTCAAGAGCCAGGTCTGTATAAATGCTTTGCTCCATGTTCCCTCCATTATCTCTTATGATATTGTTAACGGCGCATTTCCGCACCTCTTCTCGCGGATACGCCTGTACATTTTCCTGCGAATTTCGCGTTTCATTTTCATTATGTACAGTCCGATTCGAATTCTTGCACGGCAAGCGAATTTCAAATCCAATCACATATGCAATAATGCAAAAACTTTTTTAAAAAAATCGTTGACAAATCATGTTCTATCCTCTATTATGGATTCATATGTGTGTACAAAGCGTCCGTGTCCGGATTTGTACATGCAATCATGCGTGAATGAAAAATCTATTTTCAGGAGGTGTGTTAAATGGCTAATATCAAATCTGCAAAGAAGAGAATTCTTGTTATCGAGACTAAGACATTAAGAAATAAGATCATCAAGTCTAAGGTTAAGACCATGATTAAGAAGGTTGAAGCTGCTGTGGCTGCCGGCGATAAGACCTTGGCTACTTCTTGCTTGAAGGACGCTATCGTTGCAATCGACAAGGCTGCTGCGAAGGGCATCTACCACAAGAACAATGCTGCAAGAAAAGTTTCCAGACTTACTATCGCAGTAAACAAGATGGCGTAACATTTAGAATCAAAGAGGTCATTGCACTCGGATTAACCCACCGTTTGCAATGACCTTTTTTAGTTTCTCTATTCTCAAACTGAATCGTCCACTTCTATCCACACATCATTTGATATAATTGAAATACAGATAAAGCGTGCCGTATATAATCGGCTGATGAAGCAGGTATATAATCAGCGTGTGTCGTCCTACAAAGGACAACGCGGGAATCGGATTGCTGCAGAAAAGCTTAGGAACTCTTCTCTCTTTAAAATATCTACCCACAAAGGCGCAGAACAAAAACAAAAAGAACCACGGAAGCATCGGATAATAATCTCCAGAGCTATGGCCGGTTCGAAAACCGAGTGCATACAACAGAAAGCTTCGCGGTACTGCCGGACTGTTCTCATATACCGACTGCGTCAGTACATAGACAACGAGACAGGCAAATGCTCCGAGGAGCGTCGGCACATGGCGCAAGAGCTTATCTAGCAACGCATACAACAGCATGCTACATCCGAAGAAATGCAAGACACCAAAGATAATCGTCTCCTCGGGAAACGCAATCGACGTCACAATCGTCACCAGAATCGCAGCCGCGAGTGTCTCAATGCCTCTCTTTAGGTTGCTTCTCGTAAGATTGCACGATATGCCGGCAAGCACAATGAGCACATTTACAAAACCGGCGCGAAAGGTCTCCATCCCATCCGAACGAAAGAACGCATATTCTCCGCCGAACAATTCACTCAAGTTATATAGCGTGTGGTAGACAACTACGAGGATAATACAGATTCCCCGTAGCATGTCCAGCAAATGATAACGCTCTTTGTTCATGATATTTTATCAATCCTTACATCTTTTAAATACGATTGCGGAACGAGCCGGCAAATAGCACTGGAAGCCGATGCGTCCATCCGGCTGCTTCGTTGCCTTATAGCGATAGCTACTGTCTACGCGAGTATATCCGCCAAATGCTCCGTCGTCACTCGACAGAATGACCTCATAATCGCCTTCCTTCGGTACCGGTATGAAATAGCCCTCAAACGAGCGATTCGGATGGAAGTTGAACGCAAATTCCACAGTACCTCTGTTATAGATAATCACCTTATCGTCGTTATGAATCCAGCGACTCTCAACCGGCTTCGTCAAAAGACGCTCTCTTCTAAGCATGCCGATCATCGCCTTATCGAACTCTCTGAGCTGTCCGTAGCGTAGCAAGTCGTTGTCTGCAAGGCTCCACTGTCTTCTACAGTAATGATAGCTCCAGCCATTGCCCTCACGCGGGAAATCAATCCATTCCGGATGACCGAACTCATTGCCCATGAAATTCAAGTAGCCCTCTCCCGCCAAGGTAGCGGTAACGAGACGAATCATCTTGTGAAGTGCAATGCCTCTGTCAATCACCATGCTATTGCTGTCTTTGTTCATCGAAGTATACATCTCCGCATCGCAAAGACGGAACATAATCGTCTTATCTCCTACGAGTGCCTGATCGTGCGACTCCGCATAACCGATGTTCTTTTCCTTCGGACGACGTCCGGTCAGTTCGTACCAAATGCGGAACATATCCCAATGCTCATCCGCATTTTCCTTAATCAGCTTAATCCACAAGTCCGGAACGCCCATTGAAAGACGGAAATCAAAGCCGATACCGCCATCGCAAATCGGTATGCACATACCGGGCATACCCGACATATCCTCCGCAACGGTAATCGCCTTCGGGTTCACCTCGTGAATCAGCTCATTTGCCAACTGAAGGTACGTCACCGCATCCACATCGGTGTTCATCGAAAAGTACATATCGTAATTGCTAAATGCACTGCCGAGTCCATGATCCTGGTACAGCATCGACGTTACACCATCGAAACGGAAGCCGTCAAAATGGAACACATTCATCCAATACTTAAGGTTCGACAAAAGGTAATGCAGCACCTCATTCTTGCCGTAATTGAACAGCTTCGTATCCCAAGCGCTGTGGTGACCCTTCGGTCCCTCGTGGAAGTACTGATATTCGGTTCCGTCGAACTGATTCAAGCCCTCGTTCGTATTCTTTACCGCATGAGAATGCACGACATCCAAAAGCACAGCGATGCCCATCTTGTGAGCACGATTAATCAACGCCTTCAAATCGGATGCCATTCCGTATCTCGAGGATGCAGCAAAGAAATTGGAGACTTGGTAACCGAACGAGCCATAATACGGGTGCTCCATAATCGCCATAATCTGAATAGTGTTGTAGCCAAGCGATTTGATTCGAGGAAGGATGTTGTCGGCAAATGCCTTGTAGCTGCCAACCTCATAGCTCTCCTGCGCCATACCGACATGGCACTCGTAAATATACGGTGTAACCGCCGGCTTAAAGCCGTTATCGGTCCACTGAAAATCATCAAACAATACATCGTCTACTTCGGCGCACCAAAGGTACGTATCACGCGCCTGCACCACTCTCGTCGCATAAGACGGAATACGGCGAAGCGTCTGACCTTTGTGAATGACAATCGCCTGTACCTTCTGACCGACACGCAACGCATCGCGTCCTTCGAGCTCTATCTCAAACACACCGCCATCGAGCTTCTTCATCGGGCAAGCATACACATCCCAGCCATTGAAATCACCGGTGAAAAACATCTTCTCTGCCGCAGGTGCCCACTCACGATACACCCAACCGGTTTCCGTCGGATGAATGCCGAAGTACTCATAGCCATTCGCAAAATCGACAAGACTACCGTCCCTACCGATCAACTGCTCACGCTTGTTCTTATAGTTATTCATGCGAAGATCAATATCATTTTCATAAGGCTTCAAATAAGGGTCATAATCAAAGATCTTATAGTTCATAAAGGTCCTCCTCAAAATCCGAATGATGAAAATCAATATGTTAAAACGCACTGTTCAAGCCGCAAAAACGGGCTTTGAAAATGCATATTCAGTATAGCATAGTTAAGATGGAGAATCAATGGTGGTTGTAGGGAGTGATGGTCGGAGGAGCCGACGGTGATAGCGCTGAAATGCTTATGGTTCCGACGTTTTTACTGTCACGCCTTTCTCACGCAAATAGGGTACCAAGGTATCTTCATAGTCCTCAATTTCTGCAATCTCATATAGATCGATTTCCTTACCGTTTGTCATCTTAATGACATACGAAGGGAAGTCTAGAATGGCGCCAAAATCATTTTCGCGATTCGGCAAGTAATACACTTCCTCTATTTCTTCGTAGGTATAATACTGTCCTTTAATCGAAAAGAATTTTGTGTTGTCGATAAAGCCATCCGACAGAAAATTGACATTCCATCGAGAAAGTAAGGCTAGAGATATCACGGATACGAAAAACACAAAACCGATAAAGCCTTTCATTATTTTGTCCGAACCGACACTGTTTTGTATGCTATCCAGTTCGCAGAATTTTTCGTAATTCTTCTTGTCGAATATCTTTGTGAATTTCTTTCTTGCGAAATAGCTCATGGAAATTGCCAAAACGAAACCACTCATAATGGCATACGGCATGTTGTATTTCGGTCCTAAAAGAGCTATAGAATCTCGCCCTTCCAACAAGACAAATACGAGGTACATTAGAAGAAATACAACGGAAGTGGGTATCGTTAAAATCAGCCACGAAAGCAATAATATTATAAATTCATTAAATGTTCCGCCTTGAACACCATGCTTGTTATACGTCTTCGCATTTTCAATCAACGAAGAGGACTCGGGAATCTCATGCCGTACCCCCATACTCAATAGCTTTATCATACGTGACTCGTAACCGCTTGGCTTCTTTATCTTTTTCAGTTGTTTGATTGCGGTGTCGGTGTCTCCTTTTATATAGTTGATAAACGCATCCGAACAACACCGCAGCATAAAGAATTCATAAATATCAAGGCTTGAGCTGTAAGAAATAAACTCATCACTTCCATAGAAAATCTTGAGTTCATCGTAATATGAAGCCATAATCGATGCTTTTCGACTTACATCATGGCTTATGTCAATAAACATTCCGTGCATTTGCTTTAACACGTCGCCGACACATTCAAATGCCTGAATCATTCCTTCTTTATTTGTGATTGTCGGAATAAACATAGGGGTCGCAATATCTACATCACAATAATCGGTCAATAGGGGTAGCGGAATCTCTAACGTTTCCTCCGACTTATCAAAGCAGACGCTACATCCCAGGATACTGTTCACAACGCTCAAGAAACTATGAGCCATGTAAATCAAACTAACACGATATGAATTGTAATATATCTTTGCGATGCAATGTTTTAGATTCTCCGGCGTCTCTTCACCTTTGTACTCTTTTGAAATATCAAAGTACACAGCTTGTGTTTCTTCACAAAATTGTCTTGTAGACTGCTCGAACTGATTGTATATCGCAGTTAGCACATCTTCTCTGTTCATAATCGCCTCCGGTTACGATAACTAGAATATATCTATGTTTCAGGCTTACTGCCCACGGTACAACAACACAAATTGATTTTTATTATACTCAAGCAATCCTTCTTTGCGCATTTTGCTTAGTTCATTAGACATCGCACTTCTATCCACCGATAGAAAATCTGCGAGCTGCTGTCTGTTATACGGAATCATTATTTGCGAGCTGTTTTGATTGCGAGCTTCTTCCGACAGATAAGCTATCAGCTTCTCGCGCATAGTACGTTTCGAGAGATATCCGAGCTTTTGAACGAGCTTTCTGTTCTTTTCCGAGATGGCAAAGAACAAATTCTGCACAACCATGGCGTGAAAACGACAAGCGGACGGACAAGTAGCTATAACCCTCTTCACATCAAAGAAAATGACCGTACTATCCTCTATGGCAAGCACGTCGTTGATGAGAGCTCCGCTTTCAGGCGCGATATATGCCTCTCCGAACATTTCCCCAACGGCAATCTGACCGAGAATGCTACGATTTCCCCAGTAATCATCCTTTTGAATATGAAGATTGCCTTCCACTAACACAGTAATATCGTCAAGATGCTCTCCTCGTCGTAACACATATTCTCCTTTTTTGTACGCATGGACTCTTGCCTCCAGGCACGTAAGCATCGAAGCAATCTCTTCGTCACCAATGCCGGCAAATAGCTGCGTCCTCTTCAAAACCGGTATATATTTTATCATAATTAACCCCATTTCGTTGTAAATACAACCGCATTGTTTGATTTATCGTACTATAATCATTGTATGAAGTCAATCGGAAGTTCATTGACGCTTACAACTTTCACGAAACAAAATCAAAAAGGAGTGTTATCTATGCCAAGAACAATAATCAAAATTGATGAAGACAAATGCAACGGCTGCGGCGCATGTGCCAGCGCATGTCACGAGGGTGCCATTGAAATGATAGACGGCAAAGCCAAACTCACGCGAGAGGATTATTGCGATGGACTCGGTGACTGTCTCCCCGTATGTCCTACCGGTGCAATTACCTTTGTAGAGAAAGCTTCTCTTGTAAACAGCCACCTCTCACAATGGCCTGTACAGATTAAGCTTGTTCCGGTTCAGGCGCCTTACTTCGATGGAGCAAAGCTATTGGTTGCCGCAGATTGCACGGCTTATGCGTATGCCAATTTTCATGCGGAATTTATACGAGATCACATCACACTCATCGGATGTCCGAAGCTGGATTCGTGCGACTATAGCGAAAAACTTGCCGCAATCCTAGCTTACAACGACATCCAAAGCATAACCGTGGTACGAATGGAAGTGCCTTGCTGTGGCGGCATAGAGTATGCTATGAAACGCGCAATACAAGCAAGCGGCAAATCCGTTTCTTTGAACATTGTAACCATCTCGCGAAATGGTAACATACTAAGTTAAAACACGAAATTGTCCGCACAGAACAACGACATTGCATTATGTGCAGTACGTTGTGCAGTGCGGACAAATTTGTTCAATCCGTACATTCCGGGTCGCCTACCTCTTCATTCCCGAGGTACGTCTTATATGGTTTTCCTTCGTAGTAGTTCATAATCTGCCGTCTCAGCTTGGATGGGTACAATGGCTGTCGATTCAGTGTGGAAATGTCAAGCCATTCGATTCCGACCTGATTCGTATCGTTATGCAGCACTGCATCCGGCATTTCACCAAGAAGCTCACATAAAAATACCATGTCTACACGCTGAAAGCTCTCGCCGTGAACTCCTTCAATCACGAAAAGCAGCTCTTTGCAGTTAACGCTAAGACCCAGTTCCTCAGCAACCTCACGGCAAACCGCTTGATCCAGCGTCTCTTCGGCTTCTTGCCCACCGCCGGGCATGATGTACCATTCTTCCGCACCATCCCGAATCTTGATGGCAGCCATCTTGCCATCTTTGATAATCAATGCTTTCGACGAGTTACGAATTTGTCGATTCATGTCTAACCTCTAATCCTTTGTCTTCTGCCATCTTAACTGCATACCATGCATTTTGCATATTACTCGAAAAATCAAAAATGCACCTGCCGTTACAATCAAGCACCTCTATGTCAACTTCAATCCGTTCATTTTTCTGTTTGATGAGTACGCACAAAACCTCTTGCCAAGAAACATATCTGCTGAGCCTGCCACAATAACTTATTTTGAAACCTTCCTCATTGACCATGCATCTGTACAATAGATTAATCACATTGATAATAAGTAAAATCAACAAGCAAACAGAAAAAATAATAAAGAGAAATCTCGTGTCGTCTTGCATCAAAATGAATACAACGATAAATGCAACAATAAATAAAGATATAACACAGGTTTGGATAACCAGTCTTTTAGTCGAATATTTGATAATGAAACTATCTTTATAATCAACTTCCGGCATTTCAGCATGCTTAACGCCAAATAATGAAAACACAAATTCCAATGCTGCTTCAATTAACTCTTCCATTTGCACTCCTTTCTTACTTCTTCAAAATGTCCTTAACCCTTCACACAAACTATTATAGCATGTTCGAAATAATATTGCTATGAAATATGAGCTGAACAAGCAACTAATAACGTTAATTTCATTTCAAACGCGTTCAAAATATATGGTTGCGTATATTATCCTTTTGTAGTACACTGAAAAAAAAGGGAGTCGACAATATGAGCAATATTACCGAGAGAATCTATTTGAAGGTGAAATCCATTATGGATACTTGGTGCGAAGACGGAATCTACGCAATATCCTTTTTTGTATCTTCTAATGAGTTATCCGAATACAATGGCTTCAGCAATGTATCATCGTTTGCTATTAGTTATAATACTGAGGAAGATTGCGAAGGCGCAGGCAAATACGACGAAGAACGTTGGAATTATGCCTTCTGGCGACAGGATGAAACCTCTATCATTGATCCATATGAGCCGAATGAACTGATCGATCTACTATTTGATTGGTACAAGGAAAATGGTCTTTCAAACATTGGTGATGAGGATGAGGATTGCTACGATGACAATGGTAGATATATCGGAAAAGGTCCTGTCGGCCATTACGAATTGCTGACGTTAGTTTCCGAGGTGGCCAAGCGTTTGCAGCAAGAGGGATTTCTCGAGAGCAAGTTTGGCAAAAAGCTCCCGATTATAATTCATGGTCTTGAGTATGCATGGTATGACATTGAAGCAACACAAAACGCTAACATTAATGGAACCGCTGATACGTTTTTGCAGGCAATGAAGAAACTAGATATGATTTAATTTGTCGCCAAAACACAAAGCACCCCCAAACTAATGGGGGTGCTTTTTCATGAAAACTCGATACGCTTTAAACGGAGGAAGAGGGATTTGAACCCTCGCGCCGGTGTTACCGACCTACTGGTGTTCGAAGCCAGACCCTTCAGCCACTTGGGTATTCCTCCATGTCAAACGAGTAGATTATACAATACCGTTCCTATTTTGGCAAGGCTTAATTATATTTTTTGTTCACAAAGATACGTAATGTACACTTCTACTGCGGTTCGCTCGTCCATGTCACCGGTTTTGATTTTGTACTCGAGCTCGTTGCCGTAATCCACAGCGGCAAAGATTCTTGCAAGCGGTGTGTTTCGATGCTTTCCGAGAAGTCTCGGTACCGCAAAAGGCCTGATCGAGAGCTTCTGCGCAATCTCATCATTTGCAATTCCACGCGCCGACATACGTACGGCAAGTGCCATCTGATAATAGTTCTTCGTCAGCATTTGCAAAATGCGCATCGAATTCTCATGCGCCTCCAACATCTCGACATACAGTCTCGTCGCAGTCTTCTGATTCCCCTCCGACACCGCATTGATCATCGCGAAAATGTGCCCTTCCACCGGGAACGCAGTAATCGCAAGCACATCCTCTTTTTCTACGGATGTCTGGCCGTGGCAATACGCAATCAGCTTGTTCATCTCCTGCGTCAACAAGCTGATATTACTGCCGGAACGCTCAATCAACATATCAACGACCGAATC
>JAZODS010000156.1:0-3822 GCA_045597165.1 Lachnospiraceae bacterium
AGGTGCAGAACGTCGTTGACGTCACCTTCCCGACTATGCGAGAAGAAATTAATGATTTCGCGCAGAGTGCTGCGGCAAGCTTCGGTCTGTCTGAAACGATGGCCAAGAAATTTACCGGCACGTTTGGATCCATGGCGAAAGCATTTGGCTTCAGTGAGGAGCAGGCCGCTGGCATGGGCAAGGCTCTCACGGGCCTGGCGGGCGACGTAGCGTCGTTTTACAACATCACTCAGGACGAAGCCTATACCAAGCTAAAAAGCGTGTTCACGGGCGAAACTGAGAGCCTCAAGGACCTCGGTGTTGTGATGACGCAGACGGCTCTTGATAGCTTCGCCCTTGCGAATGGTCTGGGGAAGACAACTGCACAGATGTCGGAATCCGAGAAGGTTGCGCTGCGTTATAAGTTCGTGACCAACCAGCTCTCGGCCGCGCAGGGTGACTTCATGCGTACATCAGACGGATGGGCCAATCAGGTGCGCGTCCTCAACCTGCAGGTCGATTCCCTCAAGGCCACGATCGGACAGGGGCTTATTAACCTGTTCACTCCGGTTATCAAGCTTGTTAATCAGCTTCTCGGACGGCTTACCGTTCTGGGTAACAAGTTCAAAGAGCTTACAGAGGCCTTCGCCAGAAATGGTGGATCTGCCGGCAGCACATTCGAGGCGGCAGCGGACGCAACCGCGAGCATGGATGCAAGCACGGGAGCCGTTGCCGACAACCTGAAAAAAGCAAACAAGTTCCTCGCCAGCTTTGATGTGGTAAACAAGGCATCTGAACCAAACGACAGCAGTACCGGTGGATCCGGAGCTGCTGGAGGCTCGCTGGAGTTCAACGTGGACACGGCCGGCGTTGAAAAAATGAAGAAGGATATTACCGGGTTGCAGAAGGTAATGCAGAAGTTCGAGAAGTTCATGAATTCGTCGTTCGTGAACAGCATCAAGAAGAGCCTGCAGAAGTTAAAGGAACCAATCAAGGACGCGATCGGTATGTTTGGCGGCATGTTCGAGGATGTCAAGTCACTGAGCGGACCCTTCACTGATTGGCTCGTAAACGGCTTCGCGCCGATTTTTGCAACGGTGTTCGACATGATCGTCGAGCAGACAAAGTTCAAAATAGAGTCATTCACCGCGATATTCTCTACGCTGTGGGACAATGTACTCATGCCGTTCCTCGACGGCTTCATGAATACGTTCTTGCCGATTATGACCGAAGTCTGGAGCACGGTCACCAACAGCGCAAGCGAAATGCAGGCTTCGTTATTCTCGACGCTGACAGACATCCGCGACACAATCATCACACCGGTTGCAGAAGGCATCGGCACGGTGATTTCGGATCTGTTCACATCGTTTGAGACTATGTGGGCAGAGCATGGCGAACCAATCATGGAAGGCATACGCGGGGCATTTACCGCGACGGCCGATACCGTGAAAGCCATGTGGGAAGATACCATTAAGCCGGTGTGGGAGAAGTTTTCGAGCAAGATCAGCGAAGTGTACACGAACACGATCAAGCCCACGTTCGACAAGTTCATGAAGGTGATCGCGAACCTTATTGAGAGCTTCACAACCATATACACAGACGCGATTCTTCCGTGCGTACAGTGGCTCGCAGAAAAACTCGAGCCGGCGTTCGATGCGATCGGAACTGTTATCGCAGACGTGCTCGATACTGCAGGCGAAGCATTCGACGGATTCCTAGATGTAATCAACGGCGTTATAGACTTCATCACCGGCACGTTTACGGGCGACTGGAAGAAGGCGTGGGAAGGCATCAAAGGAGTGTTTGCCGGAATTATTAATACCATATCCAGCGTATTTACCGGTGCAATGAACCTCGTGATTAAAGCCATCAATGCAGTTCTTAAGGGCATTAACAAGCTTAGCTTTACGGTTCCGGACTGGGTTCCGGGAATCGGCGGTGAGAAGTTCGGTTTTGACATTCCACTCATAAAGGAGATGGAAGTTCCCAAGCTTGCTGAAGGCGGTTACGTGCGTGCCAACGCACCACAGCTCGCTCTAATCGGCGATAACCGACATCAGGGTGAAGTTGTAGCACCGGAAGGTAAACTTCTCGAAATGGCGAAAATGGCGGCTTCCATGAGTGGTGGAGATTCTGCTATTTTGGCTCGGATCGTCTCGCTGCTCGAAGTACTGATTTCGATCGTGCAGGACGGTGAGGACGTCGTTCTGATGGTCGGCGAGGAAGAACTTGCTCGTGCATCCGCGCGTGGCTCGCTCCGAATCAAGAGACGTTACACGACCGGCGAGGTAGAATTCGTGTAGGAGGTTATGTGAAATGATAACATTGAAGGTTGGGGAGACGGTACTGCCGTCTCCCGTTTCTTTGCAAGTAGACGATGAGATGATATGGACATCAGACTCCGGAAGAGACCTGTCCGGGCTATTCGATGGCGATATCATCGCGGAGAAAAAGACTGTCACGATCGCATGGGGAGTGCTGGAGGCGAGCGAGGTGGTTACGTTGAGCAACCATCTGTGTGCTGGATTCTTCCCGCTTACTTTTCGTGATGCGGGCGGCAATCTGACGATAGAGAGTTACCGCGCCACATTATCCAAGGTCATGCTCGGAGAGGTGGCCGGAGTGCTTTACTACAAGTCAGTGAGCTGCAAGATCGTACAACGATAAAAAGGAGGTATTCGTCGGATGCGACACACATCAGGACGTTACAAGGAACTTATAGATGACACATCGCGCATGTTTTGCGTGAAAGTGAACATTACATATCCAGACGGATCCACGGTCACGCTGAACGACCTGTCGGACTTTATGTCGTTCAAGGTGGATGATGCGTGCTCCGGTCAGAGCAACTTCGATATTGGATCCGCAATCATTAACGAGGCTGACATCAGCCTTAAGAACAGAGACGGCAAGTTCGATGGCAAGGACTTTTACGGTGCTACGCTGGATGTGTGGGCAGGCATTGTTGTTGACGGCGTACCGGAGCTGCTAAAGCTTGGACACTACATCGTGGACGAGCCTGTGAGCCCGGGCATCACGATTCGCTTGCTTGCTTACGACAACATGCTGCAGCTTGACCATCTGTACACGCCGAGAATCTCTTTTCCGGCCACTAGAGGCGCGCTTGCACAGGATGCATGTGAACAGTGCGGCGTACAGCTCGCAAACGCGTCTTTCCGTGGTGCGGATGAGATGGTGCAGACGGCTCCGGTTGATATGACGTGCCGAGAAGTCGTGGCAGCTATTGCACAGCTGTGTGCTTGCTTTGCTAGATGCGATAGCGATGGTAAGGTAGCTATTCGTTGGTATTGCACTGACGTAGACAAGACGATATCGAGCTTGCGTTCGAAGAACATTTGCACAGATGACGTGACTATTACCGGCATCGATGTGTACTCCGGAAGCACGCTTCTGGCCACGTCGGGAGCCACGGGGTACAAGCTGGCCATTAAGGACAATCCTTTGATTGCAGCTGGTCAGGCGCAGGCGGCAGCAGATTACCTTGCGGAATGTCTTGTGGGGCTTTCGTTCCGGCCACTCAAGATCACGTGCAAGTCGGATCCGAGCATTGAAGCCGGAGACCTTATACAGGTAGTAGACGGATCCCACGAATATATGGCTGTGTGCACTCACACGACCTTCCAGATGCACAGTGCGCAGAAGGTGGAATGCAATGCGACGTCACCGGCCGTAAACAGCACGCAGAGGCTTTCCGACACCGCAAAGGCTATCATCGCGGAACGTGTACACACGAAGGAAGTCATTTCAGAAGAGATGAGCGCATACGAAGCTGCGAGCAAAGCTCTGGCCGGTGTTCTCGCAAACTCCTTGGGTTGCTTCCAG
>JAZODS010000157.1:0-3398 GCA_045597165.1 Lachnospiraceae bacterium
GCACATCTGTTTTTTCATACATGGTGGAGCCTTGTTGTGCTCCTGCCATTCTTCTTCTACCGGTTTCGCCGGGAGTTGGAACATCAAGAACATTTGCAAAAAAAGAGAATAGAGGAACAGTTTCGAGATGCCTTGCAATGCCTGTTGGCGGCGTTGGAGGCGGGGTATAGCATGGAGAATAGCATCTTGCACGCGGGCAAGGACCTGCGGACGATGTTTGGCGAGAAGGAGCCGATTGTACGCGAGTTTCGCTGGATGGAGTACAAGCTTCAGAACGGTAGCAATGCCGAGAATCTGCTGGAGGAGCTGGCGGAGAGAAGTGAGTCTGAGGAGATGCGCAATTTTGCCGGGCTCTATGCCATTGCGCGGAAGACCGGTGGAGATGTCATCAAGGTGATACGTTCCGTGACGGACATTTTGTATCAAAAGCACGAGGTGCGGCGAGAGATTCAGACGGTGTTGCTGGCGAAGCAGTTGGAGGTGACGATTATGAAGGTCATGCCGTATGCGATTCTGCTGTATTTTCAGGTGTTTTCGAGTGGTTTCTTGGAGCCGCTGTACGAAGGGCTTGCGGGGCATTTGCTTATGGCCGGAATCTATGTGATGTATCTGTTTTGTTGCCGCGCGGCCGAGACAATTGCAATGGTGAGAATCTAGAAGGAGTCAAAGATGAGGGTGTCAATACCCGGTGTGCCAATCTAGAGGCCGGTAGTCGGACATTTTTCGGTCAGGAAAAGGGGGTTAGAAGATGCTTGTCGTATCGATAGGAGTATTGTGCGCGCTGATTGCGCTTGGAGTAACGAGCGTTATCTATAGTTCACGCGCGGCGCCAAGGGAAGCAAGCGACGTGTTGAAAAAGAAGCCGGCTTTGGCAGCAGGGTATTGGTTTTACGGGTTGCGTCTTTCTGTGATAAGGAAGCTTCGGCTTGAGGAAGAAGAGAAGGCGCACTACGAGGGCCTGTACGTAAATGAGCAGCCGGGGCAAAAGCGGATTTTGGACGGTTGCAAGCAGGGAGTTTTGGTGCTAGCGGTGTTGGGTATCCTGTCTGTGCTGTTGGTTGCTTTGGCGGCGAAAGGAGAATTTGCCGAGGTGCCGGTAGAGGCAGTGATACGTCCGGAGGATGGGACGGGAGTTCGGAATTTGACGGCAATCTACGAGGGGGAACGATATGATCTGACGATGATGGTTCCGCAGAGAAAGCTGTTGCTCGAAGAGGTGAAGGAGGTCTGGAGCCGGGCAAGAGAGCATTTGCCGGAGTGGATACGCGGGCAAAATGCCGACCTTGCGTCGATTACAGAATCGCTCACACTCATCGAACGCATTCCGGGGACGACCGTTCCGATCCAATGGCTAACCTCGGACTATCAGATAATCGATTACGATGGCACTGTGCACGCGGAAAATGCGGCGCCGCAGGGAAGCGAGGTGACGCTCACGGCCGAGGTTGCGTATGGCGAGTGGAGCGACAAGCTGGAGCTACGGCTGCGCGTGCTTTCGGAAGACGGATTCGGTGAAGGGGAGCTGAAAGCGCAGTTACAGAAGCTTTTAGAGGAGGTGGAGGCCTCACAAGAGGAGGTTGACACAGTCTCCTTGCCGGAGCAATGGAAGGAGCGACCGATTCAATTCTTTCTGAAAGGAGAACAGTCGCCATGGACGTTTGTGTTGATCGCATTTTTGTGTGTGTTCGGCCTGTTGCTTGCTCAGGAGAGCGCGCGAAAGAAGGAAAGAAAGGAGCGGGAGCGGCAGCTGCTGGAGGACTACCCGGACGTGGTTAGCAAGCTGACGCTGTTGTTGGAAGCGGGAATGACGCCACGTCACGCATGGGAGCGTATTGTGACGGATTACGTGAAGAGAAAAGAGCGAGACGGTGTGCGCAGATACGTATACGAAGAGATGCTTCGCGGCAGGAATCAGTTGCTCGCGGGAGGCATCGAGGAGCAAGTGTACGAGAACTTCGGTAGAAGCTGCGGAAATCTACGGTACCTACGAATGTCGTCGGTGCTGGTACAGAATCTGAAGAAAGGAACGGCGAGTATTATCCCGTTACTGCAAAAAGAAGCGGCGGAAGCATTTTGCGACCGCAAAGAACGAGCGAAGCAGGCCGGCGAGGAGGCCGGGACGAAGCTGTTGTTGCCGATGGGCGGCATATTGGTGTTGATTCTGGCGATTGTGATGGTGCCTGCGTTTATGGCCTTTTAGGCGGAAAGGAGAAGCTATGAAGAAATTATGGAATCGCATGAAGGAGACAATGAAGAGTTTTCAAGAGGACCAAAGAGGTATCGGTGTCGTAGAGATCATCTTAATTCTCGTGATACTGATTGGCTTGGTGCTGATATTCAAAAATGAGATATCGACGATTATCACTACCGCATTTGATTCGATTCGACTGGATTCCGAGGCGATTGTGAGATGAGACGGAGGTTGGATGGGGCGATTACGGTGTTCTTGAGCTTTGTGCTCTTTTTGGTGCTTTCGCTTGTGTTGGTAAGCCTCGAGTCGGCTAGGCGCCAGGTGGCAGCAGCCGTGCTACAGGTGAGCTTAACGCAGGCGTTGGAATCGACCTTAGGGGAGTACTATGCCCCGCTCTACGACCAATACGATATCTTTGCACTGTATGGGGTGGCGCCGGAAAGTCGCGTGGAGGAATATTTGAAAGCAACTGCGCTTCCGACGAGCAATCTTCCTTCCGGATACACGGGAGAGACGAAGTCGGGTTATTCCTATGAATATGAGCTGACAGAAGTAACGCTTTCTAAGACGACTCGACTGATCGATGGCGGCGGAGCCCTGTGCAAGAAGCAAATGGTCGAAGCCGGACTGTACGGAGGCGTGGAGGCTTTGGCGGAGGAGCTGTTGGACGCAGTGGGATTGCTGGAGAGCTCGGATGCGACATTGTCCGTGCTGGAGGAAAAGCTGCAGGTAGAGGAACAGCTTTCGAGAATCGATGAGCTCTTATTGAAGCTGATGCCGCATTTGGACGGCGTAGCAACGGGCGAAAAGGGCGTTCTGTTCTTGTCGGACGGAACCATTCAGACAATGAGCACCTTCGCAAAGCAGCTCGTTCCGGGGGAGGCTACGCAAGAGGCGGTGCTTATGAACAACGGAGCATTTTACCGAAAGCTGCAGAGCCGATACTTGGACGGCACGGTGTGCATAGAAGAGATTTTGAGAATGATTGCGGGGACGGAAAGTGCTGAGGACAAGCTGGTTAAGCTCCAGGGACAGCAAGCAAGATTGCGAGCGGTTGTTGCCGGGACTTTGAGCAGCATCTCTGAGGCGCAGAGCATCCTTTCTGAGGTAAGCACAATTCAAAAGACGGTCGCGCCGATGGTGGATTCCTTCGAAAGTCTAGTCGGAACGCTGAGTGGCTTGTTGGATGAGGAGATGCGACAGACTC
>JAZODS010000158.1:0-6293 GCA_045597165.1 Lachnospiraceae bacterium
AATGGCTGTAATATATGAACTTCTGTTCTTGTTGTTCTTCATATTGCAATCTCCTTTCTTTCTTTTCGGTCTGCACTTATTGTTGACTCCGTCGAGTGAAAATATACTCCGTGATACGACATTTGCGCTGCATTTGTTTTGTAACGAATGAAAAAACTTCTTGTTGAAAAATGCTCTGTATGATACAATCTATACTATTGAAAAGATCATACATTTTACGAAAGGAGCGTATATCGGTACGGTAACGTGCCCTATACGATAATCTATGGTTCGACTGTTTTTTGTTGCAGTAGTCATTGCGGTATTCATACTGCTGACGCTGCCGATTCAATTGATTTTATTTATCATTCGTTGCTTCAATACGAAGCTTGCGGCTCAGCTTAGCCAGCCGCTGATCAAAGGACTTATGACTGTGATTTTGTTCGTCTCCGGCACGAAGAAGCGCATTGAGGGGTTAGAGAACATCCCTCGCGGCACTCCGGTGCTTTTTGCGGCGAACCACCGCGGCTTTTTCGACATCGTAATGGCGTACAGCGTATTGCCGTGCACGCATTTGACCGGCTTCATCTCCAAGCAGGAGGTACGCAAGGTTCCCGTGCTGAGCTGGTGGATGATTCTGCTCCGCTGCAAGTTTTTGAACCGTACCAACGCCAGAGAGGGCTTGAAGACGATTCAGGACGCGGTTGCCGATGTGAAGAACGGCCATTCCATGTTTATTATGCCCGAGGGCACGCGTAATCACGGACACGACCTGCTCCCGTTCAAGCCCGGCAGCTTGAAGATTGCCGAGCGTACCAACTGCCCGGTAATTCCGGTAGCGATTGTCGGTACGGACGACGTGTTCGAGAACCATTTCCCGCGCATCTATTCCTCGCCGGTTTCCATCCGTTTCGGCGAGCCGATTCCCGTCGCTGAGATGTCTCGCGAGGAGCGTAGCACACTTCACGAGCTCGTGCAGGAACGAGTGCAAGCTATGCTGGACGATTTGACCGAATAATGTGCTAGGATGTTTCGCCGAACGAACGATTATGCATTGCATTTTCACGAATTCGGTGGTAGAATGATGACATTGCGGACCATAACCGTTTCATTGGTCCAAGTTAGATACAGAAAGGAAGATGCTTATGAGTCCCTGGTTAATTGCTTTACTCATTATATTGGGCGTCGTGATTGTAGGCTTTATCGTGCTTTCCATCATCGGACGCAAGATGCAGAAGAAAAATGATGCTGTTCAACAGGAGATGCGTGCGAATGCACAGACGATTTCCATCCTTGTTATTGATAAGAAGAGACTGCCTCTGAAGGATGCCGGTTTCCCGCAGATCGTGCTCGATCAGACTCCCAAGTACGCTCGCCGTGCTAAGGTGCCGGTAGTGAAGGCTAAGATCGGACCTCAGGTTCGCACGTTGATGTGTGACGAGAAGGTATTCGAAATCATCCCCGTTAAGAAGGAAGTAAAGGCGATGATCAGCGGCATCTACATCATAGATGTACGCGGCGCACGCGGACCTCTTCAGAAGGACGAGAAGCCCAAGAAAAAGGGCCTGTTCGCACGTTTCAAAAAGAATTAAGCAAGACAAGAATTCCGCGAGACAGATTATACGTAATGTCTCGCGGTTTTATTTTTTTATAACATTCTTGTGCGGTAAACGTTGTTGACAACGTCAAATGCTTTCCGTATAATAAAAGGTAATACAAATGAAGAATCCTTATGGAGGTGACATGCGATGAAATGCCCTAATTGCGGTAACATCACAGCAGAAGGTGCCCTGTTTTGCGGCGTCTGCGGAACCAACCTGACCGAGGTCGCTCCTGCTCCCGTAGCAGAGCCCGAAGCTCCGGTCTTCGAAGAACCCGTTGCGGCTGCAGAGCCCGTCGTAGAAGCTGTCGAAGAGGCAGTGACGGAAGCCTTTGAGCCGGTCGTGGAGGAAGTAAAAGAGTCTATTCCCGAGCCGGTTAAGACCTTTGTTCCCGAACCGGTTAAGACCTTTGTTCCCGAACCGAAGCCCGCCCCGGTTGTAGTAGAGCCTCAGCCGACGAAGGCGGAAAAGCCCACCAAGAAATCCATCGGTTTCTGGGGTGGTTGCAAGATCTTCTTCCTTTCCATCCTGTTGCTGATACTGATGATCCTCTTCCTCGGTGTTGCCAGTGTGCGCCAGCTTGGCCAGCAGCAGATCGTTACGAAGATGGTTAAGTCCGTTGATATTACGAGACTTGCATTTGACGACCAGAGCTTTGCCGAGCGTGTTTCCGAGGCAATCAAGCGCGATGTTTCCACTCAGCAGGTGGAATACCTCCTGGAACGTTTTGAATATGAAGAATATTTGGCTACTCTCGCTTCCGATTATGCGAACTACCTCCTCGGCGACGGCCGCGGACTTCGCCTCGATACCGAAGAGATCATGGATTTGATTGAGGACAACGAGGACGTAATCGAAGAAGAACTCGGCTTCGAGCTTACTGCCGCTAAGAAACAAGACATTCGCGATTTCCTTGACGAGAACGTAGAGGAATATCAGGCTAGCATCGACGAGTCCATCGGACGCGACAGCTTTATACATGAGTACAAGGAGATTTTGCAGATTGCTTTCTCCGGAATCACTTTGATTGTTCTTGCAGTACTCATGCTCCTTATCCTGCTCGCTTGGGTATTGACATATCGTAAGAAGTCATACGTATACCGCGGTTTCTGCGGCTACGGTGCATACATGCTTGTATTCTCCGGCATCGTTGCACTTGCTGCAATCTTCTCGAATTCCTTGCTTACGCTGATCAGCGACTTCTTCAAGGATTACAAGGGAATCGTATCCGCAGCATTGCTTCCGCTTAGAAACAGCGCTCTGCTCCTTGTAGCAAGCGGTGCCTTGATTCTCATCATCGGTATCGTTACCGGCATCGTTACGAAGAAGCGCATCGCTCGTGGCATGTAAGACATCGCATTTTGCTTGCGCCGCAAGCATCCCATGAACGCAATAAAGGGAAGGTAACCAATCGGTTATCTTCCCTCTTTTTCTTGTCGATGCGCTCTGCTGATTGTTGAGCCTCTCTAAAGTCTGCCGCGTCGCTCTACTCTGCGTCCGGCGTCACCGTAATCTGCAGCTCTTGCTCTGCCATCAGTGAACCACCGCTCAAAATCTCATATTGCAGGAACAAAACCCAGCTTCCGTTCTTCTCGGTCATGCTCTGTTTCTTGCCGCAAAATACGAATTCAAATTCTCCGTACGGCGTCACGTACACGCTCTCGCATTTCATCCCTTTCTTCAGTACAAACGACTGATTGAGGCTGCCGCTGTAGCTAATCTTCACGTAGTCCGGATACACCTGTAGCTTGTGCTTCACGATGTCGGCCGGATTCTCCGCGTCCGCCATATCATAAAAGATAAAATGCACATCCTTCTTCTTGTGGTAGCTTCCTCTCGTAAGTAGCGTAGTCCCTTCGTCTGCGTCGTGAAGGGTTCTGCTCTTTACTTCAATGGTTGCATTATTCATTCGCTTCTCCTTGCTCTAAGCCGTTACGAAAATACTTTCACACCGACGCCGTCGGTCTCAATCATCTCACACGGCAGAATGGAATTTGCGAAGCGGCGGAATTTCTCCGCGCCGTCGCTTACGTAGAAACGATGCTCCGCCGCCTGCGCTCTTACCGACAACAGGCCCTCTCGCTCCAGCAAGGCTCTCAACTCTCGTGCCGTCTCATACGCCGGATTCACAAGTGCGATATCCTCTCCGACCGTCTCCGCAATGACTTCTCGCAGCAACGGATAGTGCGTACAGCCAAGTACAATCGTGTCTACCTTCTGCTCCAAAAGCTCCGCCAAATAGCGCTTAGCAATCTGTCTCGTAATGTCATCCTCGCACCAGCCTTCCTCTACGAGAGGCACAAACAGCGGGCATGCCTTTCCGAACACCTGAAGCTCCGGTCTCAGTCCTGTAAGGAAGGAGCGATACAGACCACTGTTCACCGTACCCTCGGTTCCGATTACGCCGATACGACCATTTCGCGTCGTAGCAGCCGCTGTAATCGCACCCGGCTTCACTACGCCGACTACCGGCACCGGCACCTCTGCTTGCACGGTCTCTAAGGCAAATGCACTGGCGGTGTTGCACGCGATGACAATCGCCTTCACCTCTTGGCTCAACAAAAACTGCGAAATCTGCCTGGAGTACGTCGTAACAGTCTCCCGCGACTTGTTGCCGTAGGGAACGCGTGCCGTATCTCCGAAATAGACGATCTGCTCTCCGGGAAGCTGATTCATAATCTCTTTCGCGACGGTAAGTCCGCCGACACCGGAGTCAAATACGCCAATGGGCAACTCTCTTCTCATCTTACTTCCTCCCAAGCTTAGCGCTCCGTAGCCATCTCAATCAGACGCGTAACGAGCTCCTGCTTTTCGACTCCGCGCTCTTCCCAAAGCATAGGATACATGCTGATGCCCGTGAAGCCCGGCAAAGTATTGATTTCATTAAATACAAGCTCACCACGCTCCGTGTCGTAGAAAAAGTCTACGCGGGAAGGACCGAAGCCATCCAGTGCCACGAAAATGCGCTTCGCAGCGTCGCGCAGCTGCTCTGCCACGCCATCCGGCAATGCGGGGTTGAGAATTGTCTGGGATTCCGAATTGTTGTATTTAGCGTCGTAGCTGTAAAACTCGTCTGCTGCCAATACTTCTCCGATACCGCTTGCGTCTACGTCACGTACCGTACCGAGCACCGCGCACTCCAGCTCACGACCGACAATCGTCTCCTCCACGAGGATCTTGCGGTCATGATAGGATGCCTCCTTCAGCGCTATCTCAAGCTCGGAAACGTCGTGAGCCTTGCTGACACCCTTAGAGGAGCCGGCATTTGACGGCTTCACGAATACCGGGTAGGGCAACTTGCTCTCAATTCGAGCGATTACCGCTGCCATGTCGTCCAGCTCATGTGCCAATACCGCAACGTACTTTGCCTGGCGAATGCCGAGTGTATCTACAACAACCTTCGTATAAAGCTTATCCATCGATACTGCCGAGCACAGAACTCCGCAGCCGACATAGGGGATTCCCGCAAGGGTAAACAGACCCTGCACCGTTCCATCCTCGCCGTACAGTCCGTGAAGCACCGGAAATGCCACATCGATCTTCTTCACGGTCGCCTTGTCGCCATCCATCAAAAGAACGCCCTTCTGGCTTCTGTCCGGTGACAAAATCGCCGTCACCTTTCCCTTTCTCCAGCTTCCGTCCCGAATCGCCTCCACGGAATCCGTGAGCAACCAGCGTCCGTCCTTTGTGATACCGATCATCAGAACGTCATAGCGCTCTCTGTCCATATGTTGAATCACCGTTGCCGCCGACACACACGATACGTCGTGCTCCGATGATTGTCCTCCGAATAATACTGCAACTGTCTTTTTCATTACTTCCCTCCGAAAATGATCCTTACAGGTTTAATATTTTGCATTTGCGTAAATACTTCCATTACTATACCACGTTCGAGCCAATCGTGCAAAGGTTTTTGCATTTGGCTGCACACAAAACCGGTAATTTAGGAGTAGATTATGAAATATTCGATGTATCGCCAGCCGAGAACGGCCGCTATTCTTTATGCATCCACAGTGGAGGAGCTACATACCGCCATGATAAAACAACGAAAGCAACGACTTCGCACCATTCTCACCATCGTGCTTGCCATCCTTTCCGTGACCGTGACGATAACGCTCATCCTACTGATGAAAAAGGATTGGGAAGCGCAGGAGCAAATGCGCGATGCCGACGCGACCTACGATGCGCTTCGCTCCGAAGCGACGGTCGGCGCATTTTCATCGGCCGAGAATCACGACCCTCTTTGTCCGGATGCAGTCACGATGACGGATTCCTTGGCGGACAAGGTGCTTCGCCTACACATTCTTGCGAACTCCGATTCCGCCGATGACCAAGCCGTGAAGCTCGTAGTGCGAGACGCCGTGCTTGCCTTTCTAAGCGACTCTTTGCACACCTGCACCGACAAGGAGGAGGCGAAGGACGTGCTTTCGACGCAGCTTGAAAGCATCTGTGACGTGGCAAATGCCGCGCTTTCCGAGCAAGGCTATCATTATCGCGCGGAGGCAAGGCTTACGTCCGCGCAATTCCCTCTCAAGGTATACGGCGACATCTTTCTTCCGGCCGGAACGTACGAAACGCTGCAAATCACGCTGGGTGAAGCAAGCGGCCAAAACTGGTGGTGCCTTTTGTTCCCCTCGTTGTGTCTCGTGGATTCCTTCTCCGTAATCGAAACGCCTAAGGAGCCGACGGAAGAAGTCATTCCGGTCGGTGCTA
>JAZODS010000159.1:0-6513 GCA_045597165.1 Lachnospiraceae bacterium
TTCATGCCACAGAGACGCAGTGCATTTGCAACATTTTCATAATTCGTCTCGGTGACCTGCAGATTGTAGTTCTGGAAGATGAAGCCCGTATAACGGTTCCGAATGTCGTCCGTGTCTTTGCGTACCTCACGGCCTTCAATCGTAAGGCTACCGGAGGCGTAGCGGTCCAAACCGCCGATGACGTTCAAAAGCGTCGTCTTACCGCATCCGCTCTTACCGAAGATGGCAACCATGCCCTTCTCCGGAAGCTCAAGGGATACGTTGTTGATGACGTGAATCTCATTTTGACGTCCTTTATTGAAATACTTATGTAAGGAATCTATGCGAATCATTCTGCGGCACCTCCCTTCAAGGAAGCCTTTACGCTCTCGCCAAAGAGCTTACGTACCTGCTTTCTCGTAATTCTTATCGTCAAGAACATAATACCGAAAAAGATTACGACGTACTGCCACGGGTACAGGAACACGAAGTACTCGTTCAGCGTCGGGCTCGTGAAGATCCAGTATGCCACCGCTATCACGACCACATACGACGGAATCAACGAGAGAACCATTCTTACGTACATCGCGATTCGGATTACCTTTACCTGAATACCCATCGAACGCATGATGGCCATGTCGCTCTTGAAGGCTTCCATCGTACGGCTCGAGCACAGGTTGATGAAAAATGCAAGGAATACTACAGTGGCAACCCACAAAAATCCGATTACAATGCAAGCGACCAGCATACCGATCATCTCAAATGCTTCCATCTTATACGTCGTATCCGCCGGCACTGCAATGTATCCTTCTTCACGCAGACCATCTACCGCATCATAGGCCGCATCGTAGTCCTCGAAGAACAGCGAGGCCTGCACATAGCTTTCCGCCAAGCCGGCATCCGCAATCGCCCACAGCAGCTCATCACTGAATACGATGCTATTCGACATAGATATCGACGAATTGGGAGAGGTCGTTGTCTCGGGACGCTTCTGCGTCAGCATATCCTCGGTAATGTCATATCGGAACTCCACCGTATTGCGATCGTCGTAATACACATCGTACGATTCATATGTGGAGCGGAAGGTAATGTCGAGTTCCACGCCCTCTTCCTTCAAATCCTCAAAGTCGAAGAATTTCTCGCCGAAATATACCTTACCGTCTTCGCAATCAAACGACATATAAATCGCTTTCTCGGACATAGACTGCATTACCTCGCCATCTACCGACAACGTGATGTCCACAGTAGGATTGTCTGTCTCGGAGAGGAAATACGTCGTCGTGCAGGTACGGAAGCCCTCCTCCGTCAGCAATGCCTCTGCTCTCATGTTGTTGTCGTAGAAATACTTGACACCGGTAACCGTGTATTTCGCAAGCTGCGAATATGTGGAGTCAAAAAACTTCGTCGTCTTCAATTCATCCTTGCCGTACATCGGCTCAAACGTAATCGGCAGGTAGAGAAACACCTCGTCCGCCGCCGTCGGATATCTTCCGATGATGTCGTCACCGTAATCCTCACCGGTCGAATATCTCCACTGAACAGCATACTGAATCTCGTCTACATAGCTCCACATCGTACCGGCTTCATCCAACAAAGCGTCGTACTTACGGAAGGATACCGCACCGTAACGCTTCGCAAGATTCTCAATCTCACCTTCTTCAAACGGCAAACCGTCCTGCGTCGTAATGACCATACGACCCTCGATGTTTTGGAACATATAATTCTTTTGGAAAAGTACCGAAACCTCGCCGCAAAATGACGTGATCAAAAACACTCCGAGCGTACCGAGAATCATTAGCGCACACCAGAAAAGCGAAAGCTTCGGCTTTGCGGTAAAGATCGTACGACCGAGCTCAAGACCGTTCTTAAACTGCTTCTTAAACGGAGTCGACTTTTTCGTTGCTTCAGCAGACGCTTCCACTGCCGCCACGTCCTCTGCCGTCTCCGGTTTCGCCAGTACATGGTCCGACTCCACCGCACCGTCATAAATGCGCACATGACGCGTAGCATGCGCCTCCACCTGCTCAAAGTTGTGCGTTACGACAATGAGTAGCTTGTCGCGAGAAACCTCCTTCAACAGCTCGATAATCTCCGCAGAGGTTACCGAATCGAGGTTACCGGTCGGCTCGTCAGCCAAAATGATCGGGCTATCCTTCGCAAGCGCTCTCGCAATAACCGTTCTCTGCTTCTGACCACCGGACAGCTTGCTGCCCTTTTGACGCATACGGTCGCCAAGACCAACTCTCTCCAACAGCTCGACAGCTCGTCTTCTGCGCTCCTTCTTGTCCTCGATGTGCATCAACGCAAGCTCAACATTTTGCAAAACCGTAAAGCTCTCGATGATGTTGTAATCCTGAAAGATAAATGAAATGTACTTCTCTCGGTACTCTTCCCAATCCGCCTGCAAATAGTGTGACGTCGACTGTCCCTCAATGAACAGCTCGCCCTCTTCATACGAATCCATTCCACTAATCACATTCAGAAGGGTAGACTTACCGGAACCGGATTTACCGGTGATCGCAACGAACTCTCCCTTGTCAAAGGAAAGATTCACGCCGCGAATACCAACTGCGACACTGCCTTCAGATACGTAGATCTTGCCAATGTCCTTCAATGCCAGTAATGCCATTGTTTCTCCCTCCATGTTTGCGGCCTGCGGCCGCGGTGTTAGCCGCCTGTTGCGGCGCCTACTCCTCCACAGCATTTGCCACGATAAACTCAATTGCCAAATCGTACAGCATGCTCTGGCGAAGCTTTGCTACCAAGTACGTCTCCTCGAATTCCTTCTGGTCTGTGTACTCGTACTGCTCCATGTAATCCACAATCAATCTGTCGTAATCGTCGTCAGAAAGCTTGATGCCTTCCTTCTCGATGATTTCGTCCAGTACCAACTGCTCGCGTACGGTCTCCTCGGACACCGTGCGAATTTCCTTATAAAAATCGTCCATCGACTTTCCATAGTAATAGGACACATAGGTCTCAAGATCGAGCGACATATATTCCGCTACGGTCTTGTAGTAATCCACCATGCTGTCATAGTACTCATCGATTGCCTTCTTGCTTACCTTTTCAAATGTCGTGCCGTCGATTACTTTCTTCAGCACATCACGCTTCTTCGCAGCCTCGGCGTCTACTTCCTTCTGCTGCTTCAGGTACTCCTCGCAATACTCACGATAGGACTCAATCGTCTTGTGCTTACCCTCGGTATATTCGGCAATGAGCGCATCCGTCAATTCCGGAACCTTCTCTTCCTGAACCTCGTGAATCGTAACCGCGAATTCAGCCACCTTGCCGGCAAGCTCCGGTGCAAGGCTATACTCTGCGGGGAAGGTCACCTCAACAACGCACTTCTCGCCAACCTTCTTACCGATCAGCTGCTCCTCAAAGCCTTCGATGAATTTGCCGGAGCCGATCGTCAGCTGCTGCTTCGTTGCGCTGCCGCCGCCAAATGCTTCACCCGTCTCCTTCAGCGTTCCGCTATAATCGATCAGGAGAATGTCGCCGTCCTTTACTTCGGTACCCTTGCGGTCCTCAAGCGTTTCGTAGGTCGTCATCTTCTGAACAACCGTATTCATTGCCGCCTCAATCTCCGCATCGAGAATCTCGGTCGACAACGGCTTATACGTTATCCCCTTGTACTGTCCAAGTTCAATCTTGCTTTTGCTGCCGCAACCGGTCAAACACAGTACCAGGCACGTCAACAAACACAGGCTTACTACTCTCTTCATTACACTTTACCTCCAATCGTGCATTTGCATAGGAAAATGCCTATGTGCACACCTTTTCATATTATAACAAGCCGACTGCTTACAGTCAAGAAAAAGCCCTCAATCCCTTCACTACGCATTGACAAGCCTCGCATTTTTCGCTACAATGATTCCTGTTTGCAAAATGATCGATTCGTAAACCAAGATTGGAGAACCATATGAGTCACATTGAAGAGAATAAGATGGGCACTATGCCCGTAAATAAATTATTGATATCTATGTCGCTGCCGATGATTCTTTCGATGCTTGTGCAAGCCTTGTACAACATCGTCGACAGCTATTTCGTTTCGAAGTTCAGCCCTGACGCCCTGACCGCCGTTTCGATGGCATTTCCGGCGCAGACGCTGATGATCGCTCTCGCGGGCGGTACCGGTGTCGGTGTAAATGCACTGCTTTCCTACAACCTCGGTCGCGGCGACCGCGAGGCGGCCAGCAAGGTGGCACGCAACGGTGTCTTCCTGGCGCTGATGGCCTGCATTTTGTTTCTTGTGCTCGGCTTTTGGTTTAGCGAAACGTTTTACTCCGTTCAGTTTAGCGCAGAGGCCATGAAGGAAGATCCGGAGCAGACAAAGGCCGTAATCCAATACGGTGCCGACTACCTTGGAATCATTACGATTTTCTCGCTCGGTCTCTTTATGCAAATGATGCTCGAGCGTCTGTTGCAGGCAACCGGTCGTACCATGTTCTCCATGGTTACGCAGACGGTTGGTGCTGTGTTGAACATCATCCTTGACTACATCCTCGTATTCGGCAAATTCGGTCTCCCCGCAATGGGCGCAGCCGGTGCCGCTGCCGCAACCGTAATTGCACAGTGGACAGCGATGATTCTTGCAATCATCTTCAACTTGACCGTTAACAAAGAGATCTCTCTGAACTTCCGCAGATTCCGCCCGGAGCCGGCAATCATTTTGGGCATTTACCGCATCGGTATGCCGAGTATTATCATGCAGTCCATCGCTTCCGTTGTAACCTTCACGATGAACAACATCCTGCTTGGTTTCAGCAAGGTGGCCGTAGACGTCTTCGGCGTATACTTCAAGCTGCAGAGCTTTATCTTCATGCCGGTATTCGGTCTAAACAACGGTATGGTACCGATTGTCGCATACAACTACGGCGCCGGCCGCAAGAAGCGCATTCTCGGCACACTCAAGCTCAGCTTCGCAATCGCCGTGTCCATCATGTGCATCGGCCTGATTGTATTCCAGCTGTTCCCGGAGACGTTGCTTAGCATCTTCGCGAGCGACGAGGCTACCGCCGAGCAAATGTTCACCTACGGTGTGCCCGCCTTCCGTATTATCTCGCTGCATTTTCCTCTCGCAGCCTTTTGTATCATCGCGACCTCAGCCTTCCAGGCTCTCGGAAATGGTGCATACAGCTTGATTGCTTCCCTGTTCCGTCAGGTGTTCGCGCTGCTTCCGGTCGCATGGATTATGGGCAAGATCGTCGGCAAGCTCGAGCTCGTATGGCTCAGCTACCCGATCGCCGAATTAGTGTCGGCTTTCTTCTGTCTGATCTTCTTAATTCGCGTCTATCGCAAGCAGATTAAGAAACTGCCCGACTGATCAAATGCTCGGTCCGCAGCCGGCAAATGCACGTGCTGTCCGACAGAGAAAATACGAGTTTTCGACTGATTCTACGCCATGGTTGTCTATCTGTGCAACCGTGGCGTCTTTTTTTCAGTTTATCGTGCATTTTTATGTCGTTTTGATTGACACGAAACATTTTGAAATGTATAATATCCTCTAGGTGCAAGCATACGCTTGCATAAATACGTGTGAAAGGTATGGTGACCTACTATGGTGAATATGCCCAAAGTAAAGATCGGTATCGTGGCTGTAAGCCGTGACTGTTTCCCGGAAAGCCTGTCCGTAAACAGAAGAAAAGCTGTCATTGACGCTTATAAGGCAAAGTATGATGAGGCAGAGATTTATGAATGTCCTATCTGTATCGTAGAGAGCGAGATTCATATGCTTCAGGCAGTTGAAGACATTAAGAAGGCTGGATGTAACGCACTTTGCGTATATCTCGGTAACTTCGGTCCTGAGATCGCTGAGACCCTTCTCGTTAAGCATTTTGATGGTCCTGCAATGCTCATCGCAGCTGCAGAGGAGTCCAAGGTTGACTTGATGGACGGCCGTGGCGACGCTTACTGTGGTGTACTTAACGCAAGCTACAACTTGAAGCTTCGCAACCTTAAGGCATACATTCCGGAGTATCCTGTTGGAACCGCTTCCGAGTGTGCTGACATGATTAATGAATTTGTTCCGATTGCTAAGGCAATCATCGGTATCCGCAACCTGAAGATTATCAGCTTCGGACCGAGACCGCTTAACTTCCTTGCTTGTAACGCTCCTATTAAGCAGCTTTACAACCTTGGTGTTGAGATTGAAGAGAACTCCGAGCTTGACCTCTTCGAGGCATTTAACAAGCATGAGGGCGACCCTCGTATCGCTGAGGTAGTTGCAGACATGGTTGCAGAGCTTGGCGAAGGCAACAAGAAGCCTGAAGTTCTTGAGAAGCTTGCTCAGTACGAGCTTACTCTCCTTGACTGGGTTGAGGCTCACAAGGGTAGCCGCGAGTTCGTAGCTATCGCCGGAAAGTGCTGGCCTGCATTCCAGACTCAGTTCAAGTTCGTTCCTTGCTACGTTAACAGCCGTTTGACCGCTAAGGGTATTCCGGTATCTTGTGAAGTAGATATCTACGGTGCTCTTTCCGAGTTCATCGGTACTGTTGTATCTGAGGATGTTGTTACCTTACTTGATATCAA
>JAZODS010000160.1:0-3914 GCA_045597165.1 Lachnospiraceae bacterium
CTTTGTCACGTTGCATACCATAAGTTCCATATCCATCTCCCTCTGTCGCTTGGACAATCACGCCTCACGCATCGTCCGGCGCTACTCCTTTGACTCCTCCAAATGCTCCTGCAGCTGTGCATTTGCCTCTGCTACCCACTCCTCAATACTCATGTCCGTCGTCATCTGCTGCCACGTTGCCAATCGTTCTTCATAATCGGGTGCAATCCATATATCACGCACGCAGTCCCAAAGAACACTCGCACCATTTGCAGTCTCTCCATAACTCTTAACCTCAAGCTGCAAAGAATTGACTGCAGTCTTGATAAAGTTTGTATCATAAGTCCTCTTTCTCTCCGGCCACGCGCCCCGTAATTCACACTCTGTTCCTGCAAATATACATCTCGTATAATATTTGTCGAACAAAGCCTCTCTCTCGGTCTCTGAGACCGTCGCGTTGGCATCTTCCATGACCAACAACTTTTGATATGCGGGTTTCGTATAATATAGCTCCAGCAACCGCCACGCATCTTCCTTGTTCTCGCTGGTTGCTACAATTCCCATCTGCATAGCAGTGCTTCCGGTCATCACCGTCGGCTTCTCCCGAATCATCACATCGTACTCAAAATCTGTCGCAGACACGTCATCGCTCGTAATGTATACAGCAAATCCGCCCTCTTTCACAAGTTCCTCGAAACTCACGTCTTGACATTGTTCTTCCACTACTTCTTTAAGTCCCGCCGAAAGCTCCTCTTGCGCATCATATACTGCTATCTGATAATCTATATACCCCTCGCCAAAGTAACGATGCAAGGTATCAAAGTGCGAAAGAACCTCCTCCGATGTCGATATATCCAGGAAAGCATCTTCTGCTACAGAAAGCGCCATACCCTTAAGAAATACTATCCCCTCACGGCCGGAAGATTCGTGAGTTGAATCCTCATAAAGTAGCGAAGAAAATCTATCACCGCCTTCTGCGCGCTTCAAATAGGGCTCCAACCCCTCTAACGATAACGTTATATCTTCCACTTCCTCTTTAGTAAAATGCTCCATATTGAACACGTACTTAACATTCGTTCTTTTGGCATACAGATTAGGGACGCTATATACCTTTCCCTTGACACGCGTTGCATCCCATAAAACCTCGCTAAACAATCCGTAAATTTCGGAGGCCGCCAGATAGCTATCCAATGGTTCAAAGAATCCCGACTTGACCAATACATAACTACTACTGGAACCATTCGCGTACTCCAGTCCGGTATATGCGACATCCAAAGGAGCTCCGGTGTATTTCCGGACCATTCCTTCGTACTTTTCATCGCTGAAGCCAACAAACTGCACATTAAAGTCACAACCATCTTCTACGAGCATTCGGTTAAACTCCCGCAATTGCTCGTCAGTAATGCGAAAGCTCTCGGAAACAGCCCAATTCAGCACCTTGTCTTTCGTGAAAATAGGCCCTTCCACTTTGTCTGTAGGCGTATTCGTTACCGTTACCGGTACGGTTATCGTCGGCTCTACGGAAGGTTTCCGCTCGCCGTCTCCGGAACATGCGCAAAAAGCGATGCCGCACAACAATACTATCAATAAATACCTATAAATATTTCTCATGCAACCCCCTCCTTTAACGATAACTCTCTCTGCTTTCGTTGACCTCGGCCAAGAGAGAGACTTTGTCATACGCACCTCCCAAGAAATCTTCAACACTTATCCAGCCGTACATAAGCTCTCCATCGTCACGATATGCATATGTATAAATCACATCTCCACACACGGCACATACCATCTGGCATTCGCCGTCTCCCAAGCGCTGCGTTTCTCCGGTTTTGATGTTATAGTAATGGTATGTTCCCTGCTTCTCACCATCAGCGTCACTACTGTGATATACAACTCCTTCACTACAATAGAAATAATCTTTTATTTCCACTCCTCTTGCTATCTCAGTTTTCGTTCCGTCAAGCTTAATCTCATACAGCTGTTCCTCGTAATCATGCCAACGATCAAGATAATCCACGTCCGGATTTTCCTGATGAACCAAGATTCCCTCTTCACTGATAGATACATTGGCGTTAACGAATTCCGCCAGAAGTCTCTCTTCCCCTGTCTGCACAGTGTAACAGAAAATCTCCGAGATGGCTTTGTCTGTTCCCCCCGTGCTTCTGATTGTCTCGTAAGAATAAATCAACTGCGTCCCATCATAATACGCTTGCACTATCCAATTCGTCTCTTCTTCCTTCTGAACCAGATAACTTACACTTCCATCCTGTAACGAAATCAATGCGCATCCCACCAGCGGCTTTTCTCTCAGCGGAACATCTCCATCCGCTCCTGCATCTTCATAGAGATAATCATTTCGATAATACACCAGCACCGAGTCGTCAAAATACTGCATACCACGTACCCATTGTGCATCAACCTCGGCTATCAATTCCCTTTGCAAACCATCCATGCTTTCTCTGTACAGAGAACTCTTGTCCGCTCTCCCTTTTAGAGAATAATACACATCCCCTACAGGAATAAAATAAAGATCTGCCGCGCGTTGTAATGCGACACACGTAATCCCCTCATCCAAGTTCTCCGGATATTTGTGTTCACAGGTTGGATCAGCACACAACAAAAACTCCTCTCCGCTCATTCTATCCACATAACGCAAAGCAGCACTTTTCATAAAGATTCCGTCATCCACAAATGTAGCATCTTCTTTACATGCATAAGTCTTCGGAGCATCCTCAATCCCCTCTACAATCTCTTTCTTTTCGCAACACACAAGAAAGAACAGAGCAAGGAATACAACCACTCCGGCAACAAGCCCTCTTTTCATCACATCGACTCCTTTCTCATGCTTTGTCCCTCTCTTTTCTCTTTCGTTCCAGTAGCGCTTATTCTTTTTGTTGCGTCAATCTCTCTTTTGTCTTCTTGTGTCTAATTATAGCAAACAGGAAGGAGCTGTGTCAACCAGTTTTTCGTCATCTTTCCCAAGTCGTTTTTTGTCGCTCGCCCTCCGGCGCATCTGCAAGAATCCATTTGCCAACCCCGATATCTCATGGTAAGATAGTCTCCGAAGGCAGCTCTTGAGACGCCTATTCTCACCCTCCGGAGGTCCGCATTTGAACAAGCAACTCCTACAACATAGCATTTCCCCTGAGCGTGCGCAGCTCTTCGATGATGTGTGCGACACGACGCTAGACGAGCTCACCGCGACCGGTGGCATCGGCACCTTGGCGGAGAAGAGCACTCATGCGGTTTTGAAGCGGTTCTATGCGGAGGATCCGATGTTTGAGGAGCAGCCGACGTGCGGATTTGTGGCGGACATTCGCCGTCCCGAGGGCGTGATTGAGATTCAGACGCGGAGCTTTTATACGATGAAGCGCAAGCTCAAGGCATTTCTCGAGGAATATCCGGTGACAATTGTGTATCCCGTCACGTATCGCAAATGGCTCTGCTGGGTCGACCCTGCCACCGGAGCCGTGACAAGTCCGCGGCGTTCGCCTAAGACGAACTATGGCTTTCGCGTATTTGATGAGTTGTATGGGATCAAGGATTTTCTCGGCCACCCGAACCTCACGATTCAGCTGGCGCTGATGGACATTGAAGAATATAAGCTACTGGACGGCTACGGCGCCGATAAGAAAAAACGCGCCACAAGAAGTGACGGCATTCCGAAGGCTTTGATTGCGGAGATTCCTTTTCGTGCGCCGTCGGACTATCGTTATTTCCTTCCCGACGGGCTTCCGCACACCTTTTCCTCCGCCGATTTGGCGTCTGTGGCGCGAATTCCGGCCGACATGGCACGGACGGCGCTGAACGTGCTTTTGCATCTTGGCTGTGTGCAGCGCGTCGGCAAACAGGCAAATGCCTATCTCTACGAAAAAGCCATATAGATTTCACAAAAAACTTCGTGTTTTCCGTCATCTTGCGGTTTTTGCGCATTTTGT
>JAZODS010000161.1:0-5110 GCA_045597165.1 Lachnospiraceae bacterium
AGCAAGGAGCAAAAACAGGTATTTGGACAATACGTATTGTTGCCTTGAAAGCGGCAGACTGAGGATATATTCTCGTTGCTTCTTCCCCTCATCGTTTCTCACAAGCCGTCCATCCAGCACAAATACCGTCAGAATTGCAAACACCACCATAAACATACCTATCAGCCAAGGTAGTATTGCCTCTGCGTCTTCGGAGCCACCCGTCGCCACGCACAAGACGACCAGAAACAAAAATGCTGCTATCATCGCACTTAAGATCCATCCGCCGCGAATCTCAGCAAAATCTTTATAAAGAAGTCCCTTCATCAGCGAACCTCCCTTCTTCTTTTCGCTATGAGTACGGTAACCACATAGCTAAGTGCAAGCACTCCGAGAGACACCGCAAAAAGCAAAAGTCCCTTGCTCTCCAAAAAACTCTTTATGGAGTCCAGCGCAGCGATAATACGATATGTCGCCTCCGGCTCGCCGAGCTCTTCGAATGCTCCCATTTTGTTCAGTACAAAGTAGCCTCCTATGCCGCCGCCGATTACGAGCTCGGCTATCTGCAGCTTCTCGAAGTGTCTTGTGCCGAATAAGGACAAGGCTACAATCCACGTGCTCACTGCGACGATCATCAATGCCGCGAAGCATAGCACGACAGACGCCAGTCCGAAAAAGGTGTGGGTTACCGTTCGCCACGCCACCAGACATGCTGCAAGCAACGACGAGCATACGCCTATTGCAATGTAGATACACGTCGTCAAATATCGACTGCCCACCAGCTGTAACTCGTTCACCGGAAGACTGTACCCGAGCTTGGCAAAATCGGCCTTGCTGTCCTCTCGGAAGCAATCCACCACATTTGCCACAAGCGCCACCGGAATGAGCAAGATCATCCATATTGCATATCGAAACACCCCGAGAAACATTTCTTCGAGCTTCTCCTCGTTCATACCCTCCATCGGTTCCGTTTTTCCAATGGCTACGGCGAGGTTTCCGTATTCCATGCTATACGCGAACGCGACTGCCAGGATGATAATTCCCAGCGAGACAAATATCAGCTCGCGGCTGTTCTTTCGCATACAGTACAAATCCTTTCTGAGTAGTCCTAACATTCTTCCGCCCTCCTACTCCTCGCTCTGCTCCGCCAAATGCTGCGCATTTGCCCGGCTCACGTAGAATATCATAATCTCCTCCAGCGTCGACGGCTCGATCACAAGTTCCGGATATCGCTCGCGCCACACTTGCGGATTCTTCACAAGCAGCTCTGCGCCGAAGCCGTAGTCCTTTCTCGCAATCACATCGTCTCCCACAAGCTGCGTTGCCTCTTCCTTGCCGCATTTGACCAAAGCATGGTTCTCAAGCATCTCGTCCTTGTTGCCCGCAAGCACGATACGGCCCTTGTCGATGAACACCACCTCGTCCGCGATGCGCTCCAGGTCTCCGGTAATGTGCGAGGACAGCAAAATCGTGTGCGACTCGTCCATCACATACTCCTGGAAGATCTCTAGAATCTCGTTGCGCACAATCGGATCCAGTCCGCTCGTCGGTTCGTCCATCACCAGTAGCTCAGCCCCGTGCGACATAGCCACGGCAATCTGCAGCTTCATGCGCATGCCTCGGGAAAATGTTCCGCAGGGCTTCTTCGTCGGCAGCCCAAATCTCTTCAGATACCGGAAGAACGTCTCCTCGTCCCACTTTTGATAAATGCCCTTCATAACCTTGCTCAGCTGCTTCGCCGTCAAGAAATCGTGGAAACCCATCTCGTCAAATACAATGCCGATTCGCTCCTTTAATTTCGGCCCGTTCGTTCTCATGTCCTCGCCGAACACTCGAATGTCTCCGTCATCTCGGCGAATGATGTCCATAATCAGCTTGATGGTTGTGCTTTTGCCGGCGCCATTTTGCCCGATGAAGCCGCATATGCAGCCCTTCGGCACACGAAAGCTCACATTATCGAGCGCAAATTCATCGTATCTCTTCGTCACGTTGTTCAGTTCAATTACGTAGTCCATCTCAGTTCTCCTTTCCCTCGTACAACAGCTTCAGCACCTCAGCCAGCTCCTCATACGGAATGCTCGCTGCCTGCGCCTTCTCGACGGCCTGTCCCAAAAGGCTCTCCACCTCAAATGCGACGCGCTCCCTCATAAGGCTGTGATTGATGCCCTTCACAAAGCTGCCCCTGCCGGTGAACGACTCGATAAAGCCCTCTCGCTCCAGGTCCTCGTACGCTCGCTTCGTCGTAATGATGCTGATGCGCAGCTCCTTGGCAAGCAGACGCATAGACGGAAGGGCGTCCCCCTCCTTCAGCTCGCCGCGCATAATCATCAGCTTCAGCTGCTCCTCAATCTGCTCATAAATCGGACTATCCGAGTTGTTCGTAACGACAATGTTCATATATCCTCCAATGCAAATGCAGCATTTTAATATTGTATATATATAATATACACAATCTTCGAGGCGTGTCAAGAGGTGTTTTGAAATTTTTTTTGGCATTTTCTCGCAACGAAAAAACGGCAGCAACCTTTCGGTTACTGCCGTTTCGAAATATCCTGTTCGTATCCTGCTTCGAAGCTACGCTTCCTGCTTCCATTCTATAAAGCCGTAGCTGTCGAGTATCTGCATGTATCTTGCCAATCGCTCATACAGCGGATGTGCCTTCTCACCGAAATGCTTTTCCACCAGCTCGCCCAACGCAACAATGTCCTTGTCTCCGTTCATGCGCGGCCAAAGGAAGCTTCCCATCTCGTCAAGGTGGATATAGGATACCTTCGGTTTCTTAAAGAGTACCTGAGCAATGCGGTTCATAGCGCCCTTGTTCTCAACACTGAGCGTAATCAAACCGGTGTCCTCCGCTACCGTCCAGCCAAGCTTTTGCGAACGCATCGGAATCTGCTTCAGATAATTCTGTGTGACCACATTCTTTTTTTTCATTGCTTACGCTTCCTTCTTCGTACGTCTCCAAAGAGAGAACTTCAGAAGAGAAAGAATTACAAGCGCGAATACTACCAAGCCTGCAATGCTTCCGCCAACGGTTCCGAGCTTCAATACGCCGGAGATGTTAAGCTTAGAGTCTACGCCGAATACTGCAAGAACTGCAAGAAGAATACCGACAAGACCTTCACCTGCGATCATACCGGAGGAGAAGAGAATACCGTCGTTCACGATTCTCTGCTTCTCAGTCTCGTCCTTCTTCATACGGTCAAATGCAAGACGAACAAGTCCGCCGACCATAATACAAGCGTTCAACTGAACCGGAAGATATACACCGATTGCGAACGGAAGTACCGGAATACCAAGAACCTCAACAACGATAGCAAGGAATACACCGATGAATACAAGTGCCCAAGGAAGGTTGTTCTCCATAACGCCCTCGATGATCATCTTCATCAAGGTAGCCTGAGGAGCGCCGAGCTCCTTAGAACCGAAGCCCCAAGCCTGATCCAAGAGATACAACGTACCACCGATAGCAATTGCGGATGCAACAACACCGATTACCTCGCCGTACTGCTGCTTCTTCGGCGTTGCACCAAGCAAATAACCGGTCTTAAGGTCCTGAGACGTATCGCCGGAGATAGCTGCTACGATACAAATAATAGAACCGATTGCGATTGCACTACGCATTCCGTCTGCGCCGGTGGAACCGGTCACCTTAAGAATAACCGTTGCAATCAACAGAGTTGCAATAGCCATACCGGATACAGGGTTGTTACTGCTTCCTACAAGACCAACCATACGAGAAGATACGGTTGCGAAGAAGAAGCCGAAGATAACAACGATGCAAGCTCCGAGGAAGCTTACCGGAACTGCCGGAACAAGCCATACAAGAAGCGTCAACGCCAAAATAGCGAAAAGAACGATCTTCATGTTCAAATCCTGAGCAGTACGCTCGTTGCTAACCGCACCACCTGCGCGCATGCCCTTGATGGCATCGCGGAACGTGCGAACGATCAACGGAAGGGACTTGATCAAGCTGATGATACCACCGGCTGCAAGTGCACCTGCACCGATGTAACGAATATAGCTGCCCCAGATTCCGCCTGCGCCTTTTGCTGCGAAGATTGCGCCGATGGTCTCTGTTCCGGGATACATGATGATGTTCTCACCGAAAAGAACGATGAGCGGAATCAATACCAACCAGCTGATAACACCACCTGCGAACATGTAAGAAGAAATACGAGGTCCGCAGATATAACCAACACTCATTACCGCAGGATAAATCTGCGTTCCGATCTCACCGGGATAGCTCTTTACGCGGAAATTGATCTCGCTCGGAACTGCCTTCAGACCGTCAATGATAAACTTAAATGCTGCTGCAAAGCCCATACCTGCGAATACGGTAGAAGCATTTGCGCCACCTTCCTCACCGGCCAAAAGAACTTCGGCACATGCCGTTCCTTCGGGATAAGGAAGCACACCATGCTCTCTTACAATCAAAGCATTTCTCAAAGGAACCATGAAAAATACTCCGAGCAAACCACCGAGAAGTGCAATCAAGGTGATCTCGAGAATTCCGGGCTTGTCCATCTTACCCTCTGCTGCCCACAGGAACAATGCAGGAAGGGTGAAGATTGCGCCGGCTGCCAGGGACTCACCTGCAGAACCGATGGTCTGTACAAGGTTACTCTCCAAAATAGAGTTCTTACGCATAATAACACGAATCACGCCCATTGCGATTACCGCTGCCGGAATGGATGCGGAAACCGTCATACCGACACGAAGGCCGAGATACGCATTAGCTGCACCGAATATTACTGCAAGAAGGATACCCATAACGATAGAAGTTACCGTAATCTCAGGGGTAATTCGATCAGCAGGAACATACGGTTCGAATTGCTTTTGTTCGTTCATATTCTAACCTCTCTTATTAATAGTCGTTCTTAAATATAGTATACGAATTTTCATCGAATCGCAAGCGGAAAATAAATTTTCCAGTCGTATCAGCGCACAAAAAAAGCACTCGTCGCAGGCGCAACGAGAGCTTTTCATCATTTTTGCAATAAAATATTCCTTTATAGGCATTTTGTTCATTCAGGCGCGCCCTAAAAGGGCCTCAAAACCTGCTCAAAAGCGTCGGCAAAATGCTCTACAGCGTCTCAACCGCTGCCTTTTCCATTGCGAGTCCTGCGCG
>JAZODS010000162.1:0-17069 GCA_045597165.1 Lachnospiraceae bacterium
GAGGCCACAGGACGGCTCATAAGGACATAATGGTGGACTGACGATAAAGATTGCGTCAAATAAAAAACAGGCGCTACACGACCGTGTGAGGTCGTTGTAGTGCCTGTTGTCTTTTAGAATAGCATCGGCGTATGATTTCTATGCGAATCACACGTTGGATGTTGCCGTTGCACGGGTGCGGGGCTTCTTTCTTCGGGTAATTATCTGAAGAGTTACCACAAGTGCCACAAGGGCAAGGCCGACTACGTCAGTCAAGACACCGGGGTAGATCAGCATCAATCCGCCGATGGCAATGACGATACGCTGATACCACGGGATGTGGCAGAGAATGTAACCCTCCAAAGAAGCTGAAATCGCGAAGATTCCGACAAATGAGGTAATACAAATTAAAATGACATCCCAAACGGTAGTATTGATAAACAGCATTGCGGGATTTAGTGCAAATACATACGGAACGATGAATGCACCGATTGCCAGCTTCGTTGCGGTAAATGCCGTCTTCATCGGATTCGCTTGGCCGATAGCAGCACCTGCGTAAGCCGCCAATGCTACGGGCGGCGTCAAATCTGCTACGATACCGAAGTAAAATACGAAGAAATGAGCTGCGATTGTCGGAATGCCCAAACGTACCAAAATCGGTGCACAGGTTGCTGCCATGATACAGTAGTTAGCAGTAGTAGGAACACCCATACCAAGCACGATACAGCAAATCATGGTTAGAAACAGTGCGATGATTTTTTCTTCGCCAGCCAAATTAAGAATACCGTTGAAGATAATGTTTGCAAGGCCGGTCATCGTGATGGTACCTGCGACAATACCTGCAACACCACAAGCGGCAGCTACGGTAATCGTTCCCTGCGCGCCGGCTGCCAATGCTTCGAGAATACGCTTAGGAGTGATGCGGTTGCCCTTGTTGAGCAAACTGACACCGATGGCAACCAAAATAGCAATGGCTGCAGCATTTTGAATCGTACGCGAATTCGAGGAAACAAGGTAGATCAATGTGATTAGCGGAAGAAGCAAATAACACTGCTTTAACATCGGGCGGAGTCTCGGAAGCTCTTCGCGAGTAAGACCTCGCAAGCCAAGCTTCTTTGCTTCCAAGTGTACGGAGATAAAGATACCGGCGAAATAAAGGACTGCAGGCAAGATAGCCTTAACGACGATGTTGCTGTAAGGGAGATGCACATAGTCTGCCATCAAGAATGCAGCAGCACCCATGATAGGAGGCATAATCTGTCCACCGGTGGAAGCAGCAGCCTCAGCGGCAGCGGCGAACTCAGCCTTATAGCCGGTTCTCTTCATCAACGGAATGGTAACGGAACCACTTCCTACGGTATTGGCAACGGAAGAGCCGGATACCATACCCTCCATTGCACTAGCGACAACGGCTACCTTTGCAGGACCGCCGGAGAAGCCACCAACAACTGCGTTGGAGATGTTAATGAAGAAGTCTGCGATACCGGTGCGCTCCAAAAAGGCACCGAAGATAATGAATACGACAATGAACTTGGAGCAGACGTTAATCGGTGTCGAGAGAATACCCTCCTTGCTGTAGAACAGCGCACGAACGATGTAATTGACCTTGCCCCAAATGGAAGGGTTGGCAAGACCCCAAATAAAAGCGTATATGATTAACGCCGCAGCCACGATCAAAATCGGGATACCAACGCTGCGTCGGCAAATCTCTGCCAACGATAAGATACCGATGATACCGATTACAATCTGAAACGTGCTAAAATTGATACCCTGTGTAATAATCGTCCTTGCGTTGATTGTAAAGTACAAAAAGGAACCGGTACCGGCAATCATCAGAATGATGTCATACCAAGGCATATAGTTGACCTTCTGAGTTCCTTTGCGTGCAGGGTATACGAGATAGCCCAAGAAAATGATGCCGGCAACAAATGTAGTCAGTCGTAACTCCTCCAACCAGCTTGCAAACAGCGTCACATACAGACAAAAAAGCGAAAACAGAGCCAACACGCAAGAAACCACGAACTTGGGCTTTCCTTCCCAAACACGAGTATTGGACTCTCGATCGAATTTTTTCATTACGGATTCAAGATCCATTGGCTCTTGAGCCGGGGCTGTCTTTTTCTTGAATAAAGCCATAAAAACCTCCTCGGGTTAATAACACAAAATTGGCTGCGGCGCAATTGCGCCACAGCCAACAAACTACTGAGACGAATCGAATTACTCGGTGGCTACGGTCACGTTCTTTTCAGCGAAGTACTTAGCTGCACCTGCATGGAACGGAGCGGTCATACCGCTGGTAGCGTTCTCAATGCTGAGCTCAGCACCCTTGCCGTTCTCGCTCGTGATTGCTTCTACGTTGTCGAAGATAGCCTTAGTAATGTTGTAAACAGCCTCTTCGGAAGCGCTTGCGGAAACAATCAAAGTAGCCTTAACGGTAACGGTAGCAACTTCCGCTTCCTGACCCTTGTAGGTGTTAGCGGGAATGTTGTATACGGTGTAGAAAGGAGAGGTCTCCATCAACTTAGCAGCGATATCGCCATCAATCGGTACAAGGTACGCGTCGTTGGTCGTGCAAAGCTCGGAGATAGCAGCGGTAGGAGCGCCTGCAACGATAAATGCTGCATCGATCTTGCCGTCCTTCAAGCCGTCTGCACTATCAGCAAAGCTGAGGTACTGAGGCTTGATATCCTCTTCGGTAAGGCCTGCTGCGCCGAGAATATCAATTGCGTTGAAGTATACACCGGAGCTGGGAGCGCCGATAGAAACGGACTTGCCCTTCAAATCAGCAACGCTCTTAATCTCGGGATCCATAGTTACCAACTGTACAGCCTCTGCGTACAAGCCGGCGATAACGCGGAAGGAATCAATCTTTCCGTCTGCCTCGAAGGAACGGGTTCCTTCCCAAGCGTAAGCCATAACATCGGACTGAACAGTAGCGAGCTGATAATCGCCTGCTGCAATACCCTGGATGTTAGCTTTGGAACCATCGGTAGATACAACGGTTACGTCGATTTCTGCATGGTTCTTAATGTACTGGCCCAAAACGCCGCCAAAAGCGTAATATGTACCGGAAGTGCCACCGGTACCCATGGTCATCTTGTCAGCGGAACCGCTGCTACAAGCAACCAAGCTAATAGCGAGAGCCAGACACACAACTAAAGAAATCAGTTTTCTCATAGTGAGTCCTCCTTATGAAATTGGTACTTGTCCAAAAAAATTACTATAATTATAGTATAAAAGCGGCTTGATTGCAAGCGGAAATTTGTCCTTTTAGTGGGTTATTCGACAAGAATAGAATTGATTGGTTTCTAGGAGCTGATAACGTGCAAATGCGATATTGAGCATGCGCGAAAATGGTGCATTATTATGTGAAGCGTCGTGAGAAGAGGGAAACTATGCGGTAGTAGAGCATTTTCACAGCAGAGAGGTAATATCTTTACTTTTTGGGGTAAAATAATTACTTTGAGCGTAAAACGCATTGACTTGCCGTCGGAAAAGAGTATACTTGTTTTTTGTGGATTCTATTGAAGGGAGAATATAATCAATGAAAAAGAAACTATATGCAATAATCTCTTTGATTGTTGCGGCAACTATGGTGCTGACTTGCGTAGCTGCCGGTGCAAGCGGAAGCAAAGCGGCAGTTCAGGCCGAAGAGCCCACCTTGAATGTACAGCCCGGCAATGTCGTGAATGTTGTAGTACAGGATGCAAATGGCGAGTATGTATACGCCGACGTTGTCATGTATGACTCGAGTATGACGGAAGTGGCTAGTTGGACTGCGACCTCCGAAGGTACATCGATTTTCTTTGATTACAGTGACACAACGTCGATTCGTTCGCTTAATACGTTCTGGATTAAGTATTCGGAGTTCCTTCCGTTGGTAGCACCGAATGATACGATTTTGAGAGTGAACTATACCGCTTATGATCCGGATGAAACAATCTCCATGACACCCGGTTCTGATCGCGTAGTTACCGTTACGTGTGCAAATTCGAAGGATCCTACGGCGCTGACATTGGAAGGTGGTCAGATGTTAACAAACGTGGATCCCAGATGGGCGAATCGTATATACACTTGTGGTATTACGTTCGACAGAGGATATGATTACCCATTTAACACGGCGACGGGTCTTCACGTATATGATATGCCGGAAGCCTTTGTTGGACCGGGGAATACGGCCTCGCCAATGCTTTACATTGCTAATAGAACGCGCCGTAGCGCAGGTAGCGCAGAACTGACTATTCCGACAGAAGCCACCGAATATATTAAGGTGCGTAAAAAGTTGACCGATGTGTGCGGCAGTTATTTCAATGAGGATGGAACTATTGTAGACGATGGTTTGACGTATAACATTATTACCGATGAAACGACGCATTCTATGGCATTTGTTATCTGTAGCGGCGGCGTGGTAAATGCGGTAATGCCGGATGCAGAGGGCTATCTCGAGTTTTATGTCGAGAAGGCTACCAGAAAGTATGCTTGGTCTACTAATTTTTCATTCTCGATTGGAGGTTCGCATGGTGGCGGCGGTGGAGTTAATGGTAGTTCGGGTAGTTCCGCCGATATCGTTGATATCCGCATAAATCCGATTGAGAGGCCCACCATGGGAAGAACGTTGATGTATGTTCCTGCCGGCGAGTATACCTTTGAACTGGACGCATACTCGAGTGCATATAAGGATTTATCCGTGAAGTCTGCTACGATTTCGGATGTTGATGGCATTCAGACGGTGACGCTTGTGGTAGAGAATAAGCCTACGAATACGCCTACACCTACGAATACGCCGAAGCCTACGAATACGCCTACGCCGACGAATACACCTACCCCTACGAATACACCTACACCTACGAATACGCCTACGCCGACGAATACGCCTACGCCGACGAACACGCCTACACCTACGGCGACCCCGATACCTACGGCAACGCCTACACCTACGGCAACGCCTAAACCTACGGCAACGCCTATACCTACGGCAACGCCTACGCCTACGGCAACGCCTACGCCTACGGCAACGCCTATACCTACGGCAACGCCTACACCTACGGCAACGCCTAAACCTACGGCAACGCCTACACCTACGGCAACGCCTACGCCTACGGCAACGCCTATACCTACGGCAACGCCTACGCCTACGGCAACGCCTACACCTACGGCAACGCCTACACCTACGGCGACTCCGATACCTACGGCAACGCCTACACCTACGGCGACTCCGATGCCTACGGCAACGCCGACTCCTACCCCCACCGAGGCTCCTACACCTACGCCTACGGAGGCTCCGGTAGTAGTTCCGACTGACGAGCCGACTCCGACGCCGACCGAAGCGCCGACTCCGACAGCGGCTCCGGATGTTGACGAACAGCCCGCAACCGGAGATTCAGGAGTTGTGATGTTCGCATTGCTTGCCGGTCTTGCAGTATTGGCACTGTTGCTTGTAGCAAAGCGTGAGCGCGCATAATTGATAAGATGATAAACAAAGAGGACATTGCAAAGTAGCAGTGTCCTCCTTTTGTTGCCTGATGTAGTGCCATTTGCCGAGGGAGAGCATACCTATAGTAAACTCTTAAGCAAAGGGGAATAGAACGAGCAGATGGAACTTCTATAATAACAACAATATGCGTCACGATAATGACAATAATGGTCGGCGCGATTGTGGTTGTTCAAATGATGAGTGTGCAGATGAAACTTCCTGTGGCTGCGGGATTGATTGTACGAATTGTCCTCCGGCCCCGCAGGAGGTGTGCTTAATTTCGCTGATTTCTTCGCGTTGATGCCACCGGACAATGCAGCCACAGTAGCCCCGGGAACAGACGTTAGCTTCCCGCAGGACGGTCCGAACAGTGGTGGGGAGATTGCCAGAACGGGTCCGGATTCCTTCAATCTGGCGTTGATCGGAACGTATCAAATATTGTTTGAGGTGAGTGTAGATGAGGCAGGACAGTTGCTTCTCACGCTCAATGGCGCCGATCTTGAATACACCGTAGTCGGAAGAGCAACCGGCGCGTCGCAGATTGTAGGAATGGCGATTGTAACGACAACCGTCATCAACTCCGTTTTGACGGTTAGAAACCCTGCCGGCAATGCTGCGGCTCTTACAATCACACCGCTTGCCGGAGGAACAAGACCGGTATCCGCACATCTTGTTATTACGCAGATCGCATAAGTCGAGCAAGTAAAGTGAAACAAAAAAATAAGGCGCATTTCCCAAAAGGAAATGTGCCTTATTTGTATTTCATGCACGAGATCAATCTAGATTGTGAACTGCAGTACGCAGAATGCAGCGTAGATTCCTAACAGGAGAATACCCTGCCAGCGGGAAAGCTTCTCGCGGAAAAGGGTAGGAATCGTCATATTTGCCATAACCGCAAGCATAACCGGGATGTCCAATACCAAAGAGGAATTGATGCCGGCAATCGTTCCGGATACGGGAATGTCAAATGGACTGATGGTAATTGCGGCACCGCTGACCAATACAAGGTTGAAGAGGTTTGCGCCGATGATGTTACCTAAGGAAAGAGAACCATGTCCCTTGACAAGGGAAGTGATGGCGGTAACCAATTCAGGCAAGGACGTTCCGAGAGCAACGATTGTCAAACCGATAACCTTCTCGGAAACACCGCATTTTTCGGCAACGATGATGGCATTGTCTACAAGAAGATCAGCACCGAATGCAATCAACACGGCACCTGCCACCAAAAAGAAGAGGTCCTTGAGCAGACTGCCATCGTTGCCTTCCGCTTCTTCTTCGTTAGCAACGGCGGCTGCTTCTTCCGCACCGGATTTCTTCATGCGAAGTACAGTTGTAACCATATATACGACAAAGGTGCAAAGCATAATGATACCAAAAGTACGACTGAAGGTACCGCTAAAATATGCTGTGCCACAGTAGAGAGCGGCAGCGACAAAAAAGAACGCAACCGGTACGGCCATGCTCTTTCTAGCTGCGGGACCGGGTTTGATGGCAATGGTGATAGCGGCAATCAAAGAGGTGTTGCAAATGATGGAGCCAATGGCGTTACCGTAGGCAATGGATCCGCTTCCCTGAAAGGCTGCGCCGGCAGAAACCATAACCTCCGGCAAGGTAGTGCCGATGGATACAACCGTTGCGCCGATCAGCAATTCGGGCAAATGAAAACGACGTGCGATGCCTGTCGCACCATCTACAAACCAGTCTCCGCCGTAGATAAGAAGGGCGAAGCCGAGTGCAAGCAATAGAATCGGAATTAACATCTTGAATACTCCTTAACTCTCATTATGTAATGGGTACAGTATAGCACGGAATGCTTGCAAAGACAATGCCATTTGCACTTGATTTGCGGAACTGTTTGTTGATTATTCATGATCCGTGTATTACAATATAAAGTGCGGATCAAATTATGAAGGAACGAGTATGGGAGAACGATGAGATGGGCTTGTTTATTACGATTTTAGTATGCTTCTTGGCCGGCGCGGGTGCCGGTATCGGAACCGGTTTCGCGGGGATGAGCGCTGCGGCGGTCATCGGACCGATACTCACTACCTTTTTGGGTGTGCCCGCATACGAGGCCGTGGGAATCGGACTGATCAGCGATGTGCTTGCCAGTGCGGTGAGCGCTTACACATATAAAAAGAGCGACAACTTAGATGTGAAGAATAGCTTGCCGATGCTGTCTGCCGTAATTGTCTTTACGGTGGTCGGTAGCTTCGTTGCCAGCTTTCTGCCCGAGAGGACGATGAGTGGCACGATGCAGTTTGCATTGATCATCATCGGACTTCGGTTTTTGTTGAAGCCGGTTACAACGACAAAGGAGCAGATGAATGCCATCGCTCCTCGCGAAAAATTGATCAAGTCCATTGTGGGAGGCGTGTTTGTCGGATTTATCTGCGGCTTTGTAGGTGCCGGTGGTGGCATGATGATGCTGTTTGTGCTGACTACCTTCCTAGGCTATCAGATGCACATGGCGGTAGGCACGAGCGTGTTCATTATGTGCTTCACGGCATTGACCGGCGGAATCAGTCATTTTGTAATCGGAGGTATGCCCGACTTACTGTGCATGTCCCTGTGTGTAGCATTTACTTTACTGTGGGCGCGCATTGCGGCATGGATTGCGAACAAATCCGATGCTAAGACTTTGAATCGTGTAGTCGGTGTCGTTATGATTGCGACCAGCATGGCTATATTGATAGTGAACTATTTGAAGTGATGAAAGGGTTAAGAAAGGAGGTGCGGTAGAATGGGAATTCCTTCGGATTTTCTTCCGTTTTTGATTCCGCTCGTGATTGTACAGTTCGGTCTATTGGCGTATACACTGCATCATATTTTGACGCACAAGACGTATAAGAGAGGAAACCGTATTTTGTGGCTGGTTGTGAGCATCGTATTGATGAGCTATGTCGGTCCGATTTTGTACTTTATACTGGGCAAGGAGGATGCATAGATGGACATGCTGCGCATAGAGAACTTGCATAAGCGGTTCGGGGACAAGGAAGTGCTGAAGGGGCTTGAACTGACGGTCCCCGAGAACAGCATCTTCGGTTTCATCGGTAAAAACGGTGCCGGCAAGACGACAACGATGAAGACTGTGCTCGGCCTTTTGAAGGCGGATAGCGGAGATATCGAGGTGGCCGGCCAAAAGGTGGTTTACGGACAGACTGCGACCAATCGGTATATTGGGTATTTGCCGGATGTTCCTGAGTTCTATCCGTATATGTGTGCATCCGAATACCTTTCCTTTTGCGGAGAGATTACCGGGATGGGGAAGTCCGATATACAGAGCAGAAGTGCGGAGCTTTTGGAGCTTGTCGGACTTGCGGACGAAAAGCACCGTATTAGAGGCTTTTCACGAGGAATGAAGCAGCGACTCGGTATTGCTCAGGCGCTTTTGAATCGGCCGAAGCTGCTCATTTGCGACGAGCCGACATCCGCCCTTGATCCGATTGGCAGAAAAGAAATATTGGATATCCTTTTGGCGGTTAAGGAACAGACGACGGTTTTGTTTTCGACGCATATTCTCTCGGATGTGGAGCGCATCTGTACGGACGTGGCGTTCTTGAATGATGGAGTGGTCGGAGTCCAAGGTAAGCTTTCCGAAATCAAGACGAAATATCGCAGTGAAGAATATATGCTGGAGGTGGAGAATCCGGCGGATGTGCTTATGCTTTTACAGCGCTTTCCCAATATGCGTAGATGCGGCGGGAACCGACTGGTTTTTAGGGAAAATGAGCACACTGTGTTCGAGGTGCTTGGCACGGTGGCGGACAGACAGCTTCGCCTTGTAAAGCTGGAACGTGTGGAACCGACGTTGGAATCTTTGTTTATGGAGGTGGTTGAGAGATGAAATCTTTGATTGCCTTTTTGAAGAAAGAGTGGATGGAGCAGCTTCGCACGGGAAGACTGCTGTTTTTGGGTATCTTATTTTTGTTGTTCGGCATTATGAATCCCGCAGTAGCTAAGATGACTCCGTGGCTGTTTGAGATGATGGCGGACACTCTTGCCGAAAGCGGAGTGAGTGTAACTACGGTTACTGTGAGCGCAATGGATTCGTGGGTGCAGTTTTTTAAGAATATGCCGATTGGATTGATTGTCTTTGTGTTGCTAGAGAGCAGCATTTTCACGAAGGAATATCAGTCGGGCACGTTGGTGCTTTCCCTGACTAAGGGCCTCGACCGATATCAGGTGGTTGTTTCTAAGACGGTGATGTTGATTGCACTATGGACTGCAGGGTACTGGCTTTGCTTTGGAATCACCTATGCCTATAGTGAGTATTTTTGGGACAACTCCGTGGCGCAAAGCTTATGGTTCGCTGCGACTTGCTGGTGGGTCTTTGGCTTGTGGGTCGTTATGTTGATGGTGCTGTTTTCGACATTGGTACAGTCCAATACGATGGTACTCGTGGGCACCGGAGGAATCGTTCTCGCCTTGAATCTGCTCGGGTTATTCCCGAAGGTGGAGAAGTATCTGCCGACACTGCTGTCGGACGGAAATGCGTTGATTTACGGCAACGCGGAAGCAAGCTCGTATGCGGCAGCATTTCTTATCACCTTGCTTATCAGTGTGGCATGCGTTGCAATCAGCTTCCCGATCTTCAATAAGAAGCAACTGTAGGAATGTGTGGTTTTGGGGAGAAGTTAAATGTGCAGGTCCAATTCACCACATCCGCAAATGTGGCTTTGCCAGACAACATAAAGGACAAAAAGAATTCCGAGAAGTGACTATAATCACTTCCCGGAACTTTTTATGCGGATGACAGGACTTGAACCTGCACGCTCGCGCACCAGAACCTAAATCTGGCGTGTCTGCCAATTCCACCACATCCGCAAGTATTAAATTGAATCGAACCTAAATCTATCGTAGTCTGTAACCTGTCGTTCCGACAGCTCCAATTCCAACACATCCGCGAGGATTGAGGCACTTTACTCCCTCGTGACGATGTGCTTGATCGTTGTATCGAGCAGTGGGAGTTCGTCTTTTAGAAATGTGGGATATGCTACGTAGTTGGCCAAATCGGTGATCGGAATCCAGTGCATGGTTTCTCTTACACCTTGAGTGTGGCTGTTGCTGTTCAGCTCTTTGCTACCTCTTGGCTTCATCAAATAATAGAAGGCTACTTCGTGGCAATCCTTGTTGTTCGCCTGAAAAAAGTTCTCATGGATGATGGCCAGTCGGTCTACCTCGTAAGCGACACCGGTCTCTTCGAGAACCTCTCGCTTTACTGCGGCTTCTGCGGTTTCGCCAATGTGGACACCGCCACCTACGGAATAAAGGTAGTCATCTTTTTCGTTTCCTGCGAAAAGAACACAGCCATCCTCGATGATGATTGCTGCCGCGCGGTAACGGAACCATTTGGTCTCACTCGTAAATCCACAATCTATATCCATGTCGTTTTCCTCCGTTAAGGCTTCCTCATTATAGCAACGAACACTTTCGTTGTCAACAGTGCATTTGCCCGAAGAGGGTCTTGTCAGCGGCATTCTTCGAGTCGTTTCGCGAGGGTGCAAATGCCGGATTGGTGCTGATGGCAGAGGAGTAGTGTTTTTCGCTAATTTATCTAATTTGTACTTTTGTTTTTGGACGTAATCATATATAATATAATTGAGGTACGTTTTTCTCTTGGGTTAACTTCAAGGAGTGGGTAATCGGCTGGGAGGAACGGGCTCGGATTGCATTTGCATTTTGATTACATAGCGGCCGAATGGGGGACTGTTTGGTCGGAAAGGCAGGGGTTATTTTATGAAGTTAGTGTATGCGAATATTCGTGATGAGGACAGTAACAACGTTCTGGAGCGTTTGAATCAGAAGGGCTACAGTATTACTAAGCTTTCGACGACCGGTGGTTTTATGCGTCGCGGCAATACGACGCTTATGTTCTGTACCGACGATGAGAAGGTGGCGCCGGCGGTGGATATTATTAAGGAGACTTGCGGTCCGAGACAGCAGATTACTTGCAACATGTCTTTGGCTATGGGTGGCGGAGAGATGGACGACTTTATGCCGATGGCAGTCAATGCCGAGGTTGGCGGTGCGGTTATCTTTGCCGTGAATGTGGACTATTTTGAGAAGATTTGATCGTCGGCGACGAGAAGAACGGATTACGGATTGGAAAATGTGGCACGATGAGGTGGCACAATAACGGAAATGCTGTATGTGAGAAAGGAGATTTGTTATGGCAAGAGTAAGGGTTAATTTGTGTGAGATTACGGATGAGATTTTGGATTTGACGAAGGTTTGTTGCGAGAACAGTAACATTGATCCTGCGTTGTATGTGAAATACGATGTGAAGCGTGGTCTGAGAGACTTGAATGGTAAGGGTGTGTTGACCGGTTTGACTGAGATTTCGGAGATTCGTTCGACGAAAGAGGTCGACGGTGTCAGTGTGCCGTGTGAAGGAAACCTGTTTTATCGCGGTTATAACGTGAAGGATTTGATTCAAGGTTGTAGAGAAGACGGTCGATTCGGCTTTGAGGAGACGACGTACCTGTTGATCTTCGGTAAGCTTCCGGACAAAAAGGAACTGAAGCAATTCAAGAAGCTGATCGGACGTTATCGTTCGCTTCCGACGAGCTTTGTACGCGATACGATTATGAAGGCACCCAGTGCGGATATGATGAATGCATTGGCGCGTTGCGTCTTGACGCTGTATTCTTACGATGACCGTGGCGATGATACCTCGTTGCCGAACGTATTGCGTCAGTGCTTGCAGATGGTGGCGCTCTTCCCGATGCTTTCGGTATACAGCTACCAGGCGTTCCAGTATTATCATAGTAACGAGGATTTGTACATTCATAAGGCACAGAAGGACTTGTCTACGGCGGAGAACATTTTGTACATGCTGCGTGAGGATTGTCAGTACACCGAGCTTGAGGCAAAGGTTTTGGATGTAGCGTTGATTCTTCATGCCGAGCATGGTGGCGGTAACAATTCGACCTTTACGACGCACGTGGTAACCTCGTCCGGAACGGACACATTTTCCGTAATGGCTGCAGCACTCGGTTCCTTGAAGGGCCCGAAGCACGGTGGAGCGAATGTGAAGGTTATTCAGATGTTCGCGGACATGAAGGAGAAGGTATCCGATTGGACCGACGACGAGGAGGTTTCGGCTTATTTGCGCGCGCTGTTACATAAGGAGGCGTTCGATAAGCAAGGCCTGATTTACGGCATGGGCCACGCAATCTACTCGGTTTCCGATCCGCGTGCCGAGGTGTTCCATGGCTTCGTGGAGAAGCTGGCGGTGGAAAAGGGCATGGAGAAGGAATATCAGCTCTATGCAAAGGTGGCTGAGCTTGCTCCGAAGATTATCGCGAGCGAGCGTAAGATGTACAAGGGCGTTAGTGCAAATGTCGACTTCTACAGCGGCTTTGCCTATCAGATGCTCGGACTTCCCCTTGAGCTGTACACTCCGATCTTTGCGATTGCGCGTGTGGCCGGCTGGAGCGCACACCGCATGGAAGAGTTGATCAATGCCGGAAAGATCATTCGTCCGTCCTACAAGAGTGTTATGGATGAAAGAGAGTATACGCCGCTTTCGGAGAGATGATGAGATTGCCCGGAAAAAGATTAAGGCAGTGCCAAGCGGCACTGCCTTTGTTATTGCTGTTTTGAATGTTGCGAAAGGGCACATTGTGTGCCGGCAACCATTCGCGCACTGTATTACTTCGTAAGAGTCAAGGTAACAACGCTACAAGGAGGCAATACGATGTTTGCCGTGGTACCGGTCAAAGTGCATCCGTCGAAGTCGGCAGTCACTACCTGCTCCGGATTGTCGAAGGTGTTGTAGTCGGTAGCCTTACCGGTGAGAATCGTTCCCGTCCAGGACGCATATGCTTCGTCAAGCACGGTGTCGAGCGTGTAGGACTCGGAGAGGCTTGCGTTGCAAAGCGTAATCGTGAGCTTGTCGTCCTTTACAGAGGAGGATACGGAAACCTCCTGTACCGGCTTGCCGTCATGCTCTACAACGGTGTCGGAAAGGACGGATTCTACAGCTGTAGCATCCTGATGATCCTTGTACATGCAGAATACATGATACGTAGGAGTCTTAATCATCTTAGAGCCCTCGGTAAGGATGACAGCCTGAAGTACATTGACTACCTGAGCGATGTTTGCCATGCAGATACGCTCTGCGCGACGGTTGAAGATGTTCAGGTTCATAGCGGCAACGATTGCATCACGCATCGTGTTCTGCTGATACAAGAAGCCGGGGTTCGTACCTTCCTCTACGTCGAACCAGCAGCCCCACTCGTCGATTGCCAAGCTCATTCTGTGCTCGGGATCGTAACGGTCCATAATCGCGAGATGCTTATCGATCATCGGCTCAATCTTCTGGGTTTCGTAAATCGTCTTATAATAGGTCACGTCATCAAAGTCGGTTGCACTTCCCTTGTGAACCCAGTTGCCGTCTACTACGGTGTAGAAATGCAAGCTGATTGCATCTGCATGCCACGGCTTTACAATCTGCATGAGCTTCTCGGTCCATTCGTAGTCTGCGCCGTTCGGTCCGCAAGCGATCTTGAAGAGACGGTTGTTGCCGTAATTGCGGCAGTACGTCTGAAAATGACGATATACATTCGCATAGTACTCGGGAGTCATATTGCCGCCGCAGCCCCAGTTTTCGTTACCGATGCCGAGATACTTCAGGTGCCAAGGCTCTTCCTGACCATTTTCCTTTCTCAGCTCCGTCATGGGAGAGATGGCATCAGAGGTCATATACTCAATCCACTCGGAAAGCTCGCGAACGGTGCCGCTGCCTACGTTACCGCTGATGTAAGGCTCACACTCGAGCTGACGGCACAGCTCCATGAACTCGTGCGTACCGAAGCTGTTGTCCTCGGTGATGCCGCCCCAGTGCGTGTTGATCATCTTTACGCGGTTTTCTTTCGGTCCGATGCCGTTCTGCCAATGATACTCGTCTGCAAAGCAGCCGCCCGGCCAACGAAGCACCGGAATCTTCATATCCTTAAGTGCCTGTACCACGTCATCACGCATGCCTTTATGGTTCGGAATATCGGAATCCTCGGGAACGAAGATGCCGTTGTAGATGCATCGACCCAAATGCTCGGAAAAATGTCCGTACACTTCTTTGCGGATCGTGCCGCGAGTGTTTTTGGTCTGAATAACTAAATGCTTATTTGCCATAGCTCATAGCCTCCTATCGATATTGTGTTGCATCATCTATGCATTTTTATCACACTGAGAATACTGTAACGGATAAATTGAAAAAATACAATGGAGTATCTCTTACTAATTCCGCTGAGTGCGCATTTTATGTGCTAAGAAAATGCGTCACTCGGCCGTTTCGAGTTGCACTTTGCCGATGCGTGTGCTACGATAAAAGAAAAACTTAGGGGTGAACGTATGGCTAAGGTTTATGTATTGATGGCAAATGGACTGGAAGAGATAGAAGCGTTGACGACCGTCGACATCTTGCGTCGCGGCAACATTGCTACGGAGATGGTTTCGATTGAGAACGGCTTGGAGATTACCGGCGCACATGAGATTCGCTTTATGGCGGATCGCCTGTTTTCGCGTGAGGACTTGATGGACGGCGACATGCTCGTACTGCCCGGCGGACTCGGCGGAACGAATGCTTTGATTGCACATGAGGGCGTGCGTGCATTGCTGAAGGCGTATGAGGAGAATGACAAATATCTGGCGGCGATCTGTGCGGCACCGAGTGTACTCGGCCGAAACGGTATTCTGCAGGGAAAGAAGGCAACGTGCTATCCGGGCTTTGAAGAGGAGTTGCTCGGAGCAACGGTAACCGGAGCTTCCGTAGAGCGCGACGGTAAAGTCATTACCGGAAAGGGCATGGGCGTGTCCGTGGCATTTTCCCTTGCGCTGCTCGCAGTGTTCTCGCCGGAGGCGGCAGAACGCATCAAGGCCGGCATTCAGTGCGAAGGATAAGTAACTTCCTTTCGCATACGGAACAGTAGGTACAGATTCGGCAGCAGCAAAAAGGTGTTGGCGAGGTCGGCGAATTCCCAGACGAATGCGGTATCGACGACACTTCCGATGACAATCATAATAAGGTATACGAAGCGGTAGCACTGAACGCCGGCATTTCCGGCAAGATAGGCTGCCGCTTTTTCGCCGAAATACGACCAGCCGAGCAAGGTCGCAAGCGCAAAGGTAATGATGCTGATGTGGAGCATGGCGGAGCCGAACAGCGCTAATTCGGCAAATGCAACAATCAAGTAGGAGCCGCCCGGCACACCGACATAGGAAGCGGGCGCGGCGAGGATACAGCTGACGAGCGCAATGCCGGTAATGCCGCACAAAAAGACGGTGTCAAAAAAGGTGGCGGACATGGAAACCAGTGATTGTTCTACAGGAGTAGTCCCCTTGCTTGTCAGAGCTGCAAGCGGAGCAGTGCCAAGACCGGCCTCGTTCGTGAACAAGCCTTTGGCAACACCTTGGCGAATGGCGGCACCGATCGTATAGCCCGCCAAACCGCCTGTTAGCGAGCTTGCGGAAAAGGCTCCTTTCAGTATGCGACAAAGCGCATCCGGCACATACCGAATGTGACTGAATAGTAAAAGCAAGAGTCCAAGTACGAAAAATGCGGACATAGCCGGCACCAACACGCTGCAGGCCTCGCGGATGCCGAGCAGCTTTCCCGAAAATAAAAGCGCGAGCAATACGGCGACGACAATGCCGGTCAGAAGAAGTACACTGTGGTGGTCGTTTTTTCGCGACAATGCGGCTACGGAGGCGGCCAAAGCATTTGACTGCGTAAGTGAGCTCGTGCAAGCAGACGCGATGAGTAACGCCACGGCAAAGGCAAATGCCACCTTTGGCATATGAAGCATATCCTTTAATAAATGCATTGCTCCGTATTCGCCACCCGGTTCGTCTCGATGCTGCAGGCAGAGGTTGCATTCTGCATACGTGGTAGCCATACCGAAAATGCCCGTCAGCCAACACCAGAAGACGGCACCGGGACCGCCGATGGCGACAGCAGCCGACATGCCGATGATATTTCCCGTGCCGAGCGTTGCGGCAAGCGTTGCGAAGAGGGCGCGAAGAGCCGAGGCACCATTTGCATTGCGTAGCACGCGAAACGACTGACCGAGGTGGCGCTGAACGAATTTCGAACGAATCGTAAAATAAAGATGGCAGGTCAACAATATAATAAGAACAGGTCCGTTCCAAAGAGCCTGATTGATTTTGATAAATGAGTCGAGCATGTGCGGCTTACCGAGCATTTTGATACTAATGTATTCGAAAATGCTTCTCTTCATTCCGCTGATGCGCGCGTAAATAGTGGCGTGTGACTCGACAAAAAACCTACAATTCCCAATATAATTTTCAACCTTCGTGAGATACTAAGAGTACCAAAGGAAAGTGAACAGAAGCTCCGAATCGAAGAGATGCGGTGCCTCGAAGTAGCTTCGATTTGGAGAAAATATATTCGTGACTCAGAAAGGAGTTGAAAGTTATGTCTAGCAGTAAGAGTGGTTCCAGAATGGCAGTACCTCAGGCAAAGGAAGCTATGGATCGTTTCAAGATGGAAGTTGCATCTGAGATCGGTGTACCGCTTAGCCAGGGTTACAATGGTGACCTTACCAGCGCTCAGAACGGTAGCGTAGGTGGCGAGATGGTTCGTCAGATGATC
>JAZODS010000163.1:0-5063 GCA_045597165.1 Lachnospiraceae bacterium
CATTTGCTTTGCCTTTTTGTTCAATCTATTCGGGGCGACGACGTATACGGCAGAGCATTTTGGCATCGATACGCTGAAAAGCCCGGTAGACTACAACGGCAACGGCGTTAACGATTACGCCGACCTTGTCCTCGGCGCTCGAGCCGATGCCGAAAATCATCCGACCTACGACGATGCCTACTACGATACCGGCTACCCGCCGGAGCACATCGGCGTATGTGCGGACGTGGTGTGGAGAGCATTTAAGCAGGCCGGCTACTGTCTAAAGGACATGATTGACCGCGACATCGCTTCTCGCCCCGGCGCCTATCCTGCCGCGCAAATGCCCGACCCGAACATTGATTTTCGCCGCGTGAAAAACCTTCGCGTCTTCTTTGATTCCTATGCCGTCTCGCTCACGACCGACCCGGACGAAATCGCCGAATGGCAGCCAGGTGACATCGTCATTTTCGGCGACAACCGCCACATCGGCATCGTATCTAACAAGCGAAATGCCGACGGTCGCACCTACATCCTACACAACGGCGGCCAGCCAAAGCGCGAGGAGGATTACCTAAAGCGCGCCTCCGGCAACATCACCGCCCACTATCGCTTCGACGCGTCGCTCGTGCCGGCAGAGCTGCTCGTGCCGTGGGTGGAATAACGTGCACTGGAGCAACGTGCCCGAAATAACCATCGTCGGTGTAGCCCCCGTAGCCACTGTAGCCACCGTAGCCACCGGGGAACGACTCTCAATATGACCAAAAAAATCGGGCAAGCGCCACAGCGCCTGCCCGTATTGTTTTCTGCCCAAAGGACAGTATATTCCCTTAAAAAGCTCCGTCTATGCTCAGCTTAAGAAAATGCTCGCAAATGCCAGCAGCGCATCCATATCCGCCATATGCATCAGCTCTCTCGCAGAATGCATCGCAAGAATCGGCACGCCCATGTCGAGCGTCGGCATCGGCAGCCAAGCGGACAGAACCGGTCCCATCGTGCTACCGCCGGGCTGGTCGGAATGGTTGACGTGCTTTACGAACGGAATTCCATGCTCGCGACAAGCAAGCACCGCCTCAGCCACTATCTGAGGATCGTACGCATAGCGTTGCGTGCTGCTCAGCTTCATAATCACGCCCTCACCGAGCTTTCCGGTGTTGGCCGCGTCGTACTTCTCCGGGTGGTTCGGATGCAGCGCGTGCGCCACGTCCAAAGAAAGCATGCGACTCTTTACGATGGCCTCCTTTAGCAGCATCGTATCTCCGAACAAGCCCTCGTACAGCTTTTCCAACAGCATCGAGAACAGAGACGAGTCCGCGCCCTGCTTTGTCATGCTTCCGACCTCCTCGTTGTCATACAAGGCAATCGCGAACAGCCCATTTGCGTTGTACTCCGCTGCTCTTGCGCGAATTGCGGAAATGAGCGCATAGCACGACGTCTGATTGTCAAGTCTCGGAGACGACAACAGCTCCTCCTGCAGGCCAACCGTCTCCGGCTGTTCCGTCAGGTACAGGTACAAATCAAAATCCAGCAGCTGCTCCTGCTTGCAATAAGCGAGCTCTGCCACATACTCCTCAAACCAACCCTCCGCATAGCCTGCGCCCGCAAGCGGACGGAGGTCAATCTGCTTCTTGAGCTCGACGCCCTTATTCACGTCCTTGTTAAAATGGATCGGCAGGTTCGGAATCGTCACAACGGCTCTCTCGCTGTCCACAAGACGCTCCTCGACCTTCCCTTCGTGATTCACGTACACGCGTCCTGCAATTCCGAGCGGACGGTCCAACCAAGTATTCAAAATCGGGCCTCCGTACACCTCGACATCCAACAGACAACTGCCCTTCACCTCGGCTGCGGGCTTGATATGCAAGCACGGGTAATCCGTATGCGCCACCGCAAGTCGCATCGCATCTCCTTGCTTGTAGCCACTGCCGATGACAAATGCATAGAGCATACTATCTGCCGGAGAGCACATATACGCTCCGCTCTCAAGCTTCCACGGCTCCTCCATACGAAGCTCGCGAAATCCGCCCTCGGCCAGTCGTTCCTTTGCGGCCTTTACGCAATGATACGGCGTCTTCGCCTCACTCAAATATTCTATAAAATCGTTCATAACAACCTCCTTGCGAAGCCCCCGAACAGCCTCACCATCGCGGCGCGTCCGGCGTGCTTCTCGCATTTTTCGAGCAGCCTATGCGTTAATAGACCGAATCTCCTTCAGTACAATCGTAATATGTCCTTCCTCGTCCTGAATATACTCCACGTAATCCGCATTTTTCAGATACGCAACCGGCACGAGAATCTCAATACCGTTGTCCGCAACGAGCTTCTGCTTCTTCATGTACTGACGCTCGGTCTTCTTGCTGACCGCCATCGGCTCTCGCTCGATTCGCTCCTGCTCCAAGCGCTCGCGATACTCCATCGCCGCCTCGGGCTTGTCCGCGAACACCGCCTCCTCGATCTTCGCCACGCTCACGCGACCGGTCTGCTCGACATGCTCCGCCACCTCGGTGCGGTAGTCCATAATCTTCTGGTGCACCTCCTCGGCCGGATAATGCTCGCGAATCGTCTCGATGGTCGTCTCCTGAATGATGTCCACCTTCTCTTTTTCGGACTTCTTCGTCTTCAAGCCGAGCACGTACTCCGCCAAATAATTCACCTTGGCATCGTCGATCGTATGCTCGCAATCGCAAATGCTCACCTTGCGCTCCAGCACATTTACGAGAAAATACTCGCAGCTTCTCAGCGAAGCACTCTTCGGAACGACGTGAGCATTTAGCCGCCATACCACGCGGTCATCCCGACCGGTATCGCAAATGTACTGCTCCTGGAAGGGCAGCTTGAAAAATCCCACAAGCGGCTGCTCCTCTGCCACAGCAAGCACGCAAAGCGCCGTTCCGGGCTTAAGCTCTGCGTTGTCGCACACAAGCTCGTGCACCGTCTCCGTCACGTGTTTTACAAAGCGCTCCTGGTCGTCGGGATCGTCGGAAATGAACTGATCCGCAAAATCGCCCTCGTTGTACTCGCCGAGCTTTGCCGCCGGATTGCCAAATGCTCCGGCTACGAGCTTCTGCGCATAGCCGTAGAGGTCGTCCTCCTCGTTTATCTTAATCTCGCTGTAGCGCGCCGAGGAATGACCCTCGATGGCGCACAGATAACATCTCAAAATCTCAATCTCGTTGCTTCGCATGTAATACCTCTGTCTTAGCCTCTTTTTCCACAGAAAATCGATTGCCCGGTCGGCTTTTCCACCGGCCGGGCCTCTTGATTAACTGATCTTCATTCGTACGAGCAGTGCATTTTCATTAACAGCTCTTCGTTCGCACAAGCAGTGCATTTTCATTAACTGATCTTCATTCGTACAAGAATGGCTTTGTCGTTGAACACGGGCTTGTCCGCAGCGACGCCGATGAAGTCCTTGCCGAACATATCGAACATGTTGCTGCTCATCGTAAATGGCGGCAGGCTTCCGAGAATCTTCTCGCCGTCGCACAAAAACGCCTTGTGAACCGGCATAACGTAATCGCCCTTTTCGTTGAAGCCGCCACCGCTGTAATTCACGGGAACGATCGTCAGACGTCCGTTCAAAAGCTCCTTCGTCGTCTTCGTGCTTCGCGCAATCTGCATGTTGACATTGCCGTTCTGCGGAATGTCCGTGTAGTTGCGCCATGCATTTCCCGTATGCGGCACGCCGTACTTCTGCGCGGTACGCTTGTCGGCATAACCGAGCAACGGCACACCATGGTCAATGAACACACGACGGTCTCCCTCGCGCACACAGCCTTCGCCGTCGAAGAACGGATTGTGCCAGCTCACCTCGTCCGACACGTCGTCAATGAGCGTGAATTCCTCCGAGAACACCTGCTGTCCCATCTTTCCGCACAGCAGCGAGGTGCCAAGTGCCAGCTGCTCCGCATCGAGAGACGACACGAGCTTGCCAAGCAATCCGTAGTATTGCACCTGAACGATGCCCTCCTCCGGAAGCTCTACCTGCTTTTCGTAATTTGCAAGGTAATTGTTCGCCATGTCACGGAAGGTATCCTGCTCGTAGACACGCATGCCCGGATAAAAGCCGCCGTCTCGGATGTCCTTGCCGTCTTTGTGCTTATAACCGATGTTGAATTCCAAGTGACTGTCCGTATTTTCATACTCGAGGCCGGCCTCGTTCCATTGACGATTCGTTTCGGTCACCTGTGCAACGTTGCCACTGAACGTGAAGTTCGGGTAATTCTTCGTCAACCACGCCAGATTGTCCTCTGCGATTTCGAACAGCTCCTTGTCCGTGAAAATGCGCTCCGACAAATCACGCTTGCGAACGCCCGTCTCCAGCTCAAACGGATACGGTCTTTGCAACGCAAGGTTCTCCTCCGCCTTCGCAAAGCCCTCCTCGTCGCTCATCTCGCCGAGCTGATAATGCACTCCGACGAAGCCGTCCTTATAAAAGCGGAAGGACTGATCGTTTCCCGTCTTTTTGTTAAATGCAACGATTTTGTTCTCCTCGATACTAACCTCCGAGTACATTTGCTGAATACTAAACTTTTCTTTCATGTTCTTCACACTCCCCACTTTCATCAATTCACCGTCAGCTTCTTCACACGAATGGTCGGTCCACCCGCAGATACCGGCACGCTCTGTCCGTTCTTGCCGCAGGTGTACGTGTCAAACAGCGTGAAATCCGTTCCGACCGCATCGATGTCAAACAGCGTCTGGAATACGCTACCCGTCACTACATTTGCACGAATCGGCTCGCACAGCTTACCATCGCGTATGCGATAGCAAATGCTCGGCTGCATCGTAAACGTGGACATTCCGGTGCCGTAATTCACGCTATACACGTAGATACCGTCTTTAACCTCGCGAATCATCTCCTCGGGGTCGTCCGTTCCCGCCGCCATAAAGGTGTTGGTCATACGTACAATCGGGGTGTGGATGTAGCTCTGCGCTCTCGAATTGCCCGTGAGCTCCTCACCGAGTGCATCCGCCGACTTCGCATCGTGCAGACGTCCGGTCAACACACCGTCCTTAATCAACCACGTCTCCGTCGCCTTCGTTCCCTCGTCATCGTAAGCCGTCAAGCCATTGTTCACAAG
>JAZODS010000164.1:0-5847 GCA_045597165.1 Lachnospiraceae bacterium
GGTTATCAGCTTCGATGGTTTGATTTGATTCCTTTGTTCAGCTGGCTGTTCTTACGCGGTCGCTGTAGAAAATGCGGAGAGAAGATCTCGCCGCAGTATCCGTTGGTAGAAGCAGCCAACGGCTTGTTGTATGTATTGATATTTGTGATGTGTGGAATCGGCGTGGAGAGTGTATTGTATTGTCTTATGACCTCGGCGCTACTTGCCTTGAGTGTAATCGACTTTCGAACCTTCTATATCCCGGTCGGTTTCAACATCTTTATTTTATGTCTGGGCATCTTGAACTTGGTGTACCGGATTGTATTTGTGGATGAGCCGGACATCTGGCTCTACATTATCGGAATGTGTGTGGTGAGCGGCCTTTTGGGGCTTTTGTATCTCGTATCCGGCGGAAGAGCCATCGGAGGAGGAGATGTGAAGCTCATGGGAGCAGCGGGGTTGCTGCTCGGATGGAAGCTTATCGTTGTTGCATTCGTCTTCGGATGCATCATCGGCTCTGTGTGCCACGTGCTTCGCATGAAGCTTAGCGGAGCAGAGCGAATGCTTGCGATGGGACCATATCTTTCGGTCGGAATCGTAATTGCGGTATTGGTCGGAGAGCAATTTTTGAACTGGTACCTGCCGTTTGTCGGCTTATAACATAGCATATAGCGGGACAAGGTTCCCGAGAAGATAGAACAGAGATACGGGCCACCAAGGTGGGACCGGAAGGAGGAAACAATGGGAAAAGTGTTATCCATGGAAATCGGCCAGGCCGTGACAAGAGTCATCGAGATTGACTATCAGGCAAAGTCGCCGAAGATCTACAACACCTTTAAGATGCCTACCCCTGCGGATATGGTACAGGATGGTGTTATCAGTCGTAACGAGGACTTCATCATCAATATGAAGACAGAGTTGCGTAGAAGGGATATTAAGACGGATTCGGTTGTGTTCACTGTAAGCTCCAGCCGTATTGCCAATCGTGAGGCAAGAATTCCGCTTTGTAAGCCCAACAAGATTCTTCCGTTGATTACGGCAAATGCGGCAGAGTATTTCCCTGTCGACATGAACCAGTACCACCTTGTGTACAACATCCTCGGTAAGATTGAGACGAAGGAGGAGAAGCAGTACCGTCTGTCGTTGCTTGCTGTTCCGAACGATGTAACGACGTCGTACCTGGATCTCGCACATTCCCTTGGTCTTCACATCAAAGCGCTTGACTACGTTGGCAACAGTATCTATCAGGCAGTACGCGAGACGTATCAGACCGGTACGAATGCCATCATCAAGATCGATGAGCACAGCTCCGTTGTTACGATTGTAAAGGCAGGAGAGATTGTGCTTCAGCGTTCCGTCGCACACGGTGTGCATGGCGCAATCGAGAGTATGATGGAGCTTGATTTGTTCGGTGAGAATCTTGATTATGAAGCAGCAACGAGAGCATTTTGCGAGAATCATTGCTTGCGCCGTTATCTCAACGTAGACGTGGACTATCAAGAGGAAGAGGATACTTCCGACGAGATGATGATGTCTCGTATCATGCTGACGGAGAACTTAAGATACTTGATCGGCAATATCGGCCGTATTATCGAGTACTATGTATCTCGTAACGACAACGAAGTAATTGAGAACGTATCTCTCGTAGGCGTGGGTGCCGACTTCCAGGGCATCGGAGAACTTCTCTCCAACGAGCTCGGCTATGACGTGCGTCCTTACGATGGTTTGAACAATATCCGTATCGTGGCAACCGGTTATGCACAGGACATCACGATGCATACGATGGCTGCTTGTATCGGAGCTGCGATGAAGCCGTTGCAGCTGTTGTCCGCAGAGCTTCTTAGAAGCGAGCAGAAGACGTCGCTCGTCGTACCGTTTGCAGTTATGATCGCCGGTTTCTTGGTAGCAATCGCACTGTTCATGGTGGCGCAGATTATGTTGACGACGCAACAGCAACAGAAGGACAAGCTGAACGATCGTATCGCAAGCGAGAGCTACTTGCAGAGAGTGCAGTTTACGTATCAGCAGACAGAGGATGCGTATAACAGAGTAAATGCATTTAAAGACATCCCGATCAATAACAACCAGCAGCTTGTCGATTTCATCGAGGAACTCGAGAAGAAGATGCCTAAGCAGTTTAGAGCACTTTCCATTTCGGCAGGTGTCGAATCCATTCAGATTGCAGTTAATTGCAATACAAAGGAAGAGGCCGCAACGATTACGCAGAACCTTCGTTCGTTCGATACGATTACTGTTATTTCTATGAGTGGTATTGTAGAAACAGAGGAAGACCTTAACCTCAAACTTGTAGAAGGCCAGGAAGGATTTATGACCCAGGAGGAGCGAGAGGAAGCTAAGAAAAATGGCACTTACGTTCCGAACATGCAGACAACACTTTCTTTCACCTTGCAGTGCAAATATGCAGATGTGAAGGCTGAGAAGTAGGAAGGAGGAGACGGCGATGAAGGTTTCAAGAAGAGATTTGGGAATCATTATGATTCTGTTGGGAATCGCGGCAGCATTTGTCGTATATCAGTTCTTCTTCCGTACGACAATGGCTCAAGTGGAGACGTTGAAGGCAGATTGTGCCGATCTCGAGGCGCAGATTAAGGTTATCGACGAGGTTTCCAAGAACGAGCAGGAGATTGTAACGCAGACGTCCAATTGGGAGAAGAGTCTGAACGACCTCGTATCGCAGTACCCTGTGAAGTACTTGTACGAGGATGGCATCATGTATCTTCGTGACTATGAAGAAGGCAAGATGGATTTGAAGTTTGACTCGTACACGGTAGTAGAGACTTACGTCTTGCGGGCAGAGAGCGCGGTAGTAAATGGCGTAGATAAGAATTATGTATACGGACTGTCTACGATTAGCACGAGCTTTAAGGCAGGTACCTACGCGGACATGAAGGCGTTCATTAACAGCATCTACGACGATAAGCACGAGAAGAACGTAGAGTCCATTACGATGTCCTTCAACAATTCGACCGGTGAAATAAAGGGCAACATGCTCATTAACATGTATTCCTTGACGGATGGCGTAACGAACGAATATGAAGGCGTGAAGATTCCTGCAGTGGAGATGAAGCCCGGTTGTATCTTCGGACCGATTGTAACCCCACCTCCGGTAGTTCCGGATGAGGAAGTTTCAGAATAATCATATTAAAACGATTGGCAAGAGCCACACGGGAGTTGGGATGTATCCGACGCCGGGTGGCTATTGCGCACGAATTAGTAGAAAAGGAGGGATTGGACGTGATCTGGCTGAAACGGAGAAAACGCAATAAAGACAAAAAAGACCGTGGCTTTACACTCGTGGAAGTACTTGTGGCGGTAGCCATTCTCGGCGTTGCCGTTGCACCGATCCTTTCATCCTTTGTAACAGTAGCGAGAGTAAATAGTACCTCACGAAAGCGTCTGTCGGCTACGATTGTGGCAGAAAGCCTTATGGAGACTGTAAAGGCGACGCCTCTAAAAGAGGTTGCAACGCAATGTGTCTTCACCGAAGACGGATTCTCTCTTGTGGCGGGAGATCTCGAACAGGGCAAGACGTTCGTTCAGGGAGGCGGAAGTGCCTATGAGTTGTCGAAGGCAACCGGAACGCTATTGGAGAAGGCGTCCGGATATTCGGTAACGAAGAATGGGGCGGAAGTGACCTTTGTGGAAAGCGCGGACGGATATTACTATTTCTTCATTCGGAATATTTCAATGGGCGGATCGACATACGATGCAATCTTGACATATGATCTGGACGAGGCTAGAAGCAATCAGACGTTTATTGATTCCGAAGGCGTAGAGATTCCGGTAAAGGATACGCTCGGTGCGCTTGCGGTTAAGACACTTCGCTATTATACAGTCACAATAGATGTATACAAATCCGGAGAAAAGACGCTTGTGAATGAACTCATTGCGGAATATGCGGAGGAGACACCTCTTGCGACGATCTCCGGAACAAAGACCGACTATAATTAGAAAGGAGCAGAAGAGATGAAGAGAAACTACAAGAACAAATTCGACAACCGTGGTATCGCAATGGTTAGCGTATTGCTTACGGTTATGCTGTGCTTCTTGTTGTCGGGAACTATCTTGAGGCTTTCTTATCTTGCGCTTCTTTCGAGAAATGTTGACCGTGCCTCGACCAATACGTTCTATAACGCAGAGAGTGTTGTAGATGACATTCGGATGGAGCTACAGAAGGCATCGGCAGCAGCCCTTAATGTTTCGGGAGCGACAGATGGAGCAGCTTTTATCAACACCGTATATACGATGCTTACGAACGGCGACCCTTCGAAGTCACCGGAGGAAAATGCGGAAAGCTATATCAGCAGTCACATCGTTGCGGGAGCAACGGTTGATATTCAGGGAACTATCATCACTACGAATGAATCCTTGGTCATCAAGGACGTACACGTATCCTACGTGGATCCGCAGACCGGCTATGAATCCGACATTGTGACGGACATTCGAATCAACGCGCCGTATTTTGCAAGCTCGGAGACTCACCCGATTGGTACGTATTCGATGTTTGCCGGTGGTGGTGCGAACGTAGCCAGCGGTTACCCTTCGGCGAATTTGAATCAGTACGGTAACCTGACGCAGGAAGGTAACGTATACATCGGTTATATGACATACAACGCATCGACACAGGTTGCTAAGGCGTGTGAAGTAAAGGACTACATGACGTTTACGCTTGACGGAGACAACATTGTCATCAACGGAGACGTGTATATTTCGAATCATTCCAACCTGGTTGTAACCGGTGAAAACGTAGAGGTCCGTGGCGTGATTTATCTTAGCGGAAACTCGCACTTGATTATCGGTGAGAGCACGAACCTTGTTGCTCAGGATGTCGTGATTGAGAACAAGTCCGTCTTTAATGGTGCGTATTCCGCATCGGCAATGAACAAATACGACAAGGGTTTGCCGAAGAAGTACTTCAATCAGAGTGGCAGTCCGTACATCAGCAACAATTCCTCCATCGTATATTACAACGGAAGTCAGTGCTTTGACGCTGTAGTTAATGGTGGTATCATAAAGAACCAGTCCTCCATGCCGCTTGATGAAGTGGTACTGCTTGGACAGGGAAGTGCAGAGTGTAAGCCGCATCCGAACATCTTAGCAGCGGACGGCAACTATTATGACGAAAGATATCTCGAGATTATTGATGTCGAGTATTTCGCAAAGATGTCCTTGTCTCCGGTCGGTAATTACAAGAACCCGAGAGCACATCTTAATCCGGGAACTTATCGCGAGACGAGCGATGGAAAGTTCGTATTCGACGTGCTTAGTTCCTACGGTGATCAGAACAGCTATAGAACATTTCAGTATTCCGCAACGCAGTCGACACAGGTAGAGGTTAACTTCGGTACGTTAAGTGAGATTGCGAACCCCGGTATCTATATCATCGTAAAGTACGGAGATCTCCGAGTTCCTATGAACTCGGGCAATACGTATACCGGTTTATTCATGGCGACGGACACGGTAGAGTATTCGCAGACCGGTGCGGAAACAAAGGGTGTTTCGCTTCTTAGTGTCGATACGACATCGGATTTGCAGTACTTGAAGGCATACCTTGACAACCTTGGTGAGTGCATGATGTATAATCAGGTGAGCGGGTATTCGGTTTCGGATTATCAGTGCCTCGTTATCAACAACTTCTTCAAGGGTGGTATTAAGGTATTCTACGAGACCGCGGGCAGCGAAGGAAGCGGCTCCGAGGGATCGATTACAGAGGAGAACCAGATTAACGACTTGATTCAGCTGGAGAACTGGAACAAGCATTAGTTAGTGGCAGACAAAAGCGATGCTTTTGAAAAGAGGGATATATTATATGAAACGAAATCAAGGATTTTCGCTGATTGAGTTGAT
>JAZODS010000165.1:0-9278 GCA_045597165.1 Lachnospiraceae bacterium
AGCGCTGAATCCGAACATCATGGAACGAGAAGCGGCCTATGGGAACTACGTGAGGTCCGAGCAGATTGCGAACAAGCTGGCAGAGACGATTGCCGTCAGCTGTGCGCGTAGCATTGGGGGAAGCCATCTGCAGGAGCTCGATGGTCAGTATTATCTGATATACGATTTCGTAGAAGGCAACGCTATAATGCCGACGCAGATTGAACCGATGCATGCGTACCAAATCGGACTGGCGTTGGCGAGGATTCATAACGCCGACCCGTCGGAGCCTGGCATCGCATGTGGAAATGCTCCTGTGAATATGAACATCGCGTGGGATTTCTATGCCGAAAAAGGCGAAGAAGAAGGAACCGCTTGGGCGCAGCTGTTGCGGGAAAATGCGGAGCATTTGGCGTGCCTGACTGACCGAATGAATGAATCAGCGGCGAGACTCGGGGAAGAGGTTGTCCTGTGTCACGGTGATTTGGACCCGAAGAATGTTCTGTGGGCGGGAGATGAGCCTATCTTAATTGACTGGGAATGTGCAGGCGTGGCAAATCCGTACCATGATTTCATGGAAACCGCATTGTATTGGTCGACGCGAGAGGATTTGAAGGTGGACGAAGAGCGCTTCAGGGCATTTGTCCAAGGATACATGGGCGCGCGTGACGTGGTAACCGGAAAGCGTGAACCGGAAGACGGAGTTGGCGATCCTGCAAAATGCGAGTGGAAATCGGTGTTGTATTATGGCCTTTCGTCGAAGCTCGGCTGGCTGGAGTACAGTCTGAAGCGTTCTCTCGGCATGGAAAATGCGGACGTCGCGGAGCAACGCTTGGGCACGGAGCAGGTCTCTGCGACCATCGAAGACATCAAGGCATATGTGCGGAACATGGATTCGATTTGTGAGTTGATGGAGGCCGGAGGTAGCGCAGCTCCGCAGCGCGGGTGATGGCGCAGCAAAGGTAGGCTGTTTTTATTTGCGCTTGTTCAAGAGGCATTGTCGAATTGACTGCAATCAGTCAGTTAGTGTATAATAAATGTATCTCGATTTGGAGCCTACAAGGAGGACAACATGGCAAATGTGATTTTGGTTTGCGGAAAGATCTGCAGCGGAAAAACAACCTATTCGGAGCAGATGCGTGTGCAAAATCACGCCGCGTTGCTTTCGGTTGATGAGATAACGCTTGCGTTGTTCGGGCAGCACTGTGGCGATAAGCACGATGACTACGTGGAAAGAACGCAGAATTATCTGTTCGGCAAATCGCTGGAGCTCATCGAGGCGGGAATCAATGTGGTGCTTGACTGGGGCTTTTGGATGAAGGAAGAGCGTGACTACGCCCGTGAATTTTACGAGAGCAGGGGCATTGCATGCGAGATGCATTACATAGACATCAGTGACGAGACATGGCGGGAGCGCTTGAAGAAGCGAAACAGCGCGGTGCTCGCCGATGAAACGAGCGCCTACTACGTGGATGATAATTTGGCGGCCAAATTCGGCGCATTGTTCGAAATGCCGGCAAAGGATGAGATTGATGTGTGGGTGGAGGAAGAGTGATGGCTCCGCGAAGGGGTGAACGACACAGTACATTTTGGAGGACGAAAATGATTACACGAGCGACACGGAACGATGCGAAGGTCGTTGCGGAATTGGCGGTTTGCATGTGGGACTCTTCTTCGGTGGAGGAGCTGCAGCAGGAATTTGCCGAGGATATCGAGGCCGGTGGCGCGGTGTTTTTGGCATGGCGCGACGGTGAGCCGATTGGATTTGCGAAGTGCGGCTTGCGCCACGACTATGTGGAAGGCACGGAGAGCAGCCCGGTTGGGTATTTGGAAGGCATCTATGTTGCGGAAAATGCGAGACGACAGGGCGTGGCAAGACGCTTGGTCGAGGCGTGCGAGCAGTATGTAAAGGATCAGGGCTGCCGCGAGTTCGCGAGCGATTGCGAGCTGGACAACGAGGCGAGTCTGCATTTTCATCTTAAGATGGGCTTTGTGGAAGCGAATCGAATCATTTGCTTCTCGAAGGAGTTGCAGTAGCGTTGCCGGTGGGCGGCATTGAGGTAGGGAAATGATTCATTTCAGAAAGATAACCGAAGATAATTTTGATGTCATCATGCGAATGAAACGACCGGACGGCGAAGGTTTTGTCGCGTCAAATGCGTATTCGTTGGCGCAGGCATGGCTGTTTCGCGAGACAAATCGCGTGCATCCGTTTGCGATTTACAACGACGACGAGCCGGTTGGCTTTATGATGTTGGATGAGGATTTGGCCGAGCGGTGCTTGGTGCTGTGGCGCATCATGTTTCCGTCGGAGCACCAAAACAAAGGATATGGTACACAGGCTATCGAGCAGATCGTGCATTTGGCCAAGGAATCGGGCAAATACGATTCCATACTGCTCGACTATGCTCCGGGAAATACGCTGGCGGAGCACGTGTACACAAAGATCGGCTTCCGCCCCACGGGTGAAATCGACGATGGCGAGATTATTATGCGGCTGGAGCTGTAGGAAAATGCTCTGTGGGAAGGGCGAAATACGATGACGCAATCGAGTTGCGAAGAACGGAGGACAACAATATGGATCTTGTATTGATATTCGGCAGCGGTGCGGTCGGTAAGATGACCGTCGGCCAAGAGCTCATGAAGATAACGGATTATCGACTGTTTCACAATCATATGACGATTGAACCGGTGCTCGAAATCTTCGGTGCATTTAACGGAGCGGTTGTCAATCGACTGCGCGACGTTGTGTTCGAGGAGTTCATTAAGAGCGACAACAAGGGCATGATTTTCACGTATATGTGGGCATTTGACATGCAGTCCGATTGGGACTACATCGACAACCTGGCGAAACGTTTTGAGGCGACCGGCGGAACGGTCTACTACGTCGAGCTTGTGGCGGACCAGAAGGTGCGTCTCGAGCGAAATAAGACGGAAAATCGCCTGAAGAACAAGGCTTCGAAGCGCGATGTGGTTGTTTCGGATCGTCGCTTGATGAATGAGGATGCGAACCATCGTCTGGAGAGCAACGAGGGCGAGCTTACGTTTGCGAACTACATGAAGATAGACAACACGGAGCTGGCGCCCGATGTGGTGGCGAAGATGATTAAGGAAAGGTTTTGGAGCGAAGCGCAGTGATAGCCGCCGAGGGCGGCAGTGATAGCGCCACTAAGTGGCGCGGTGATATGTTCGCAGAGCGAACGTGTTAGCCGCCAAGGGCGGCGGTGATAGCTCTGCGAAGGGGCGCAAGGAGGTACATTTGAAGATACAGATTAGTGACAACTTGATTAAGCACTATTTGCAAAATGTCTATTTTATCAACGGCCACAGCTACGCGGGCAAGTCTACGATGGTGAAGCTGTTGGCGGAGCGTTATGACATGATTTTCTGCGGGGAGAATTATCACGATGCGTTCCCGAGAGAAAAGCTGTCGCGGTGGAAGCAGCCCGGACTGTGCTATTTTGATACGATGAGCGGCTGGGAAGAGTGGTTGAGCATGACTCCGGAGGAGCATTGGAACTGGACGCACCAGGTATCGCAGGAATGCATCGAGGTCGAGATATTGGAGCTGATCAAGCTGGCGGCGAGCGGCAAAAAGGTGATTGTGGACACAAACATCCCGCCCGATGTGCTGCGCGAAATATCCGATTATCAGCACGTGGCGATTATGCTGTGCGATCCGGAGGACATTTGCGCAACGCGATTTTTCGACCGAGACGATTCGGATAAGAAGTTCATGATGGACCAAATCAAAATGTGCAAAGACCCCGAGGCAACGCTCAAGAATTTCAATGCTTGGGCGACCTACCATCCGCCGATTGAAATCGACTGGAAGAACACCGGCTTCTTCACCTACACGCGATCCGATTTTGAAAATGACACGCGAGAGCAAATGCTCGAAGCGCTGGCAAAACACTTCGGCTTGGAGGGGTAGGCCGGCGGAGCCGGCAGAGATAGCAGCGCGGGGCGCTGCGGTGATAGTGGTCATGGGCCACGGTGTTAGACGAGCTAAGCTCGTCGGTGATGGCGTAGTAGGCCTCTCAGGCGTTCGGCGAATGACTTGTAACGGGCAACGGGACGGATCCTCTTCCGGACAAGCAATTGTCGCTGAACCAAGACCCAAAACAAAGTAAACAACAAAACAAAAACGCCTGCGGCGAGTGAAGCGATTCGTTCATAGCAACGAACCATCTCACAAGCCGCAGGCTTTAAATTTTTCTATCACCGCGCCGTTAACGGCGCTAACACCGTCGGCCATCGGCCGACTAACACCGACAAGCAGCGCTCGTCTATCACTGCGCAGCTCTGCTGCGCTATCACTGCCGCCTACGGCGGCTATCACCGGCGGCTTTGCCGCCTATCACTCGCTGCTGCGCGGCGCCTCGTTCAGCTTTCTTGCACTCGTTCTGTTTTCAGGACGAATCTCGCCGACTGCAATCAAGGAACGCTTCGTCAGTGTAGGACCGATGAGCTCATAAACCAGCACTGCGAACAGTACGACATTTCTCGTAAGAGAACCATCGGGAAGAGTGGATGCGGTCAATGCCATGCCGAGTGCCACACCGGCCTGCGGCAAAAGCGTAATGCCGAGGTTATCGGTAATCGGCTTCGGCTGCTTTGTGAGCTTACAGCTTGCGAAGGAACCGTAGTACTTGCCGGCGGAACGCGCGATGATGTAGATGACACCGACGATTACCGTTACGGGGTTCGCAAGTACCTCGAGGTCAAGCTCGGCACCGGAAATGACGAAGAACAGTACATTTAGCGGCATCGTCCAGCCGTCGACACGATTCATAAGCTCTTCCGAGGTATCGCAAATGTTACAGAAGATCGTTCCTGTCATCATGCACACAAGCAACAAAGAAAATCCGCAATGCACGGGTCCAATCGAGAATTTGATCATCGAAAGACCTACGGTCAACATGACAAATGCTACGGATATCGTCATACGCTTACTTCTCGAGTGGAAGAACTGCTCCACCCAATTGAGCAGCCAGCCCATGATGCAGCCGAGCACAAGCGAAAGCACGATTTCCACAATCGGATCCACAATCACATTTAAAATGCTCACCGTGCTCTGAGACAGTGCCGTTGCAATTCCGAAGGAAACGGAGAAGAGCAACAAGCCGACAGCGTCGTCGATTGCTACGACGAGCAACAAAAGGCGGGTCAGAGGACCGTCTGCTTTGTACTGGCGAACAACCATCAACGTTGCGGCGGGCGCGGTAGCCGATGCGATGGCACCGAGAACAATCGCGCAAGGCAATGAGATGATGTCGGGGAAGAGAAGGTGAAGCACAATCAGCACGATGTCGACAAGCACGGTCGTAACAACGGCCTGAAGAATACCGATTGTAATGGCCTTTGCGCCGGTCGCCTTCAGCTGGCTGAGTCGGAACTCGTTTCCGATGGTAAATGCGATGAAGCCGAGCGCGGTCTGCGTAATGATCGAAAGACCCTCAACTTGTTCCATCGTATTGAAGCCGAGTCCGGGAACACCGAGCATACCGAGCACATACGGTCCGAGCAAAAGGCCGGCAACGAGATACGCGGTAACTGCGGGGAGATTCAGAAGCTTCGTAAGTCGCGAAAGCATCAGACCGCCGACAAGTGCAACGGCCAATGAGATCAAATAAGTCTGCATAGCAGGATACCTTCTTTCAATTTGAGTTTATTGGATTCATATTAATTTAGAAGCAACGCTCGTATCATACCACCAAAGCACTTCGGCATTCAAGCGTAAAAACGCAACGATTTTTTCGGAAAATGCAAAAATATTTGTGCACAATTGAATATAGGTGATGGCAGCGCGGTGCGCTGCAGTGATAGTCGAGCTCTGCTCGGCGGTGATAGGCGCAGCAAGCTGCGCGGTGTTAGCCGAGCTCTGCTCTGCGGCGCTATCACCGGCGGCTCCGGCGGCCATCACCTCCCCAAACACAAAATTCACTACCGATGACATATTATCTTACACTGCATTTTGGCCCCGAAAATGAAATACGTGGCAAGCAATCTCCGAAATGTCGGCAAACGAAAAACCACAACCCCTTGATATGCTTGGCGCCTTTGCCACAATAGAGTGTGAAAGGGATTCAAAATGGCCTGTTGCAAGAGCGGGTTCAAAGGGTGCATAGACAAAAAGATGAGCCATTTTGTCGAATATGCCTTGCAATGTCGGCTCCGGAGTGGTAAAATGTTTTTAACAATGTAATGGAGTGGCCCGCCGCACCATTGCCAAAATTTAGGAGGTACATATGAATAAACGCGCGATTCGTAGATGGTTATCTTCTATCCTAGCTGTTACCGTTCTTGCAACGTCGTTACAGCTTGACATGATTGCGATTGCCGCATCAGGAGATGCCGCACCGAAGCTCGAAGCAGATGCTACCGAGCTGACAATCACGGATGGACAGATTGTAGCCAACTGGTATGACGAGGAACTGTCTGAACAGGAAAAAGACATTTTGGACAGCGAGATTCTCTTCGGTGATACGCACGTAATCACCGCACCGACAGCTGACGACGGACTTCTCGCAGTAGATTCCGACAATAAGCTGGTTTATGCTAAGAAATTTGTATCCGGGGGCTATACATGGGTTCCCGAGGCTGCAAAGCTCGTTGTGGACACCGTAACGGTTGAGACAATGGAGCTGACTGCAGGTTCCGTTGAGTATGACGGAGTGGCTTATGACGCGAGTGCGTCCTTCGCTTATACCGGCGACGGATACTCTATAAGTGTAACTTACAATACGTACTTGGATATCGACGAGGAGACTCAGGACCTGTACTTGAATCTTCCGTACGCACTTTCTTCCATGATGGATTATCTCGAGGCTATGGACGAGGTTGAGTCCGTGCTTAAGACCGTCATGACGGATTTCGTGCCCGAGATTGTAAAGCTTACGGACACCACGTACAACAACAGTAACGCTCTTCTCGGTTTCGGTTATCGTTTCAACGAGCCCGAATTGAATGAGACGCTTGTAGCTTTGTACGAGGAGTTCCTTGTATACAACGACTCCAAGATGAACGTACTTGTTCAGGATGAAGTAGAAGCCGGCATTAGCGGATATGCTCAGCAGATTATGAGAACTCCTCACATCATTGAGTATGCTGCCGTATACGAGGAAAGCGTTAAGTCTGTTTATGAGGCTATGAAGGTAATCAGCGGTTCCGCTAACATTGCTTCCATCGCAAACTTGATGCAGGCTATGGGCAACGAGTTCTACCCGGTTTACGAGCTGGCAATGAACACGATCAACAGCATCATCGAGGATCTCGAGCCGGCGGCTACCGGAGTTTGGGTAACCGATTTGGCAGATGTTTTTGTGGAAGGCGCAGCTAGCACGGACATCGTAGCATTTGACAAGCTTGTGGATAAGGCTATCGGCAGATCCTCAGCTCACGTAGCGGGAACCGAGACGTCTCTCTTGGTTGCTTCTAAGGAGGTTGCTTGCAACGTTAATCGTTACAACGTACAGGTAGTATACGAAGTATATGCTGTAGATAGTGACAATGCTGTTTCCTTGCTCGGCACGAAGAGCACGACCGTAAACCTTGCAAGTGCAACGGCAAAGGCTGAAGTTATCGCAGCAATCGACGCTACCGGCGTTGAGAACGCTTTGCTTGACCTTGTAAACTCTTATGACGATGGCATTTACAATGTTGACACGACCAACTACACACGTACGGTTGTAACCGACCTTACCGATGAGTTAAATGCTGACGCTTCTTATAAGGTAACCTACAATCCGATCACTCTCAGCGTGGATTATACCGACGCTGCATTGACGGACGTAGAAGTTCCTTACGGAACGACTATTTCTCTTCCTACTTCTTCTGAAGAGGGCAAGAGCTATGAATACACGATTGACGGCGAGAAGTATGATGAGGCAGAGAAGATTCGTGTAACGAAGGACCTCACCATCGAGAGAACGCTTCAGAAGTCTAAGACGACTCTTCGTCTGTATGATTTGATTGCTAAGTACTTCGGCGATGTAGAAGGCACCTTGACCGCAGATGAGAAGGCAATCCTTCAGAACCTTGCTGTAAAGAGCGGCAACCTCAGCATTCGTATGCCGGGTGACGGCCTCGTTACGGTAAGCGAGAGCAGCGTTAAGGCAGTAAACTACGACGCAGGCGACGATCTCGTATGGGTTCCTTATGTAGCTTACGTATTGAACAGCGGTGTCGTTGTTGAGACGATCACCGGCTTCAACGCAGCAGGCGTTGCAGCAATTACGGCTGATGATTTCACGAACGTGGAAGTTGAGTATCGTTTGAAGGTAGACATCGACGATGAAGAGCTTCTTACGATTTTGAACATTCCGTACACTCTCGTTGAAGAAGCAGCTTCACAGTTGAACGACATGAACACGCTTCTCAGCTACGAGAGCAACCTCGACGACGTTACTGCAGGCTTGCTTGAGGTTTTGAAGGCTAACTTCGAAGAGGATGCACAGACCGCAATTGAGAATGTTGTAAATCTCGCATTTAACGGCGACGTGCTTTATTTGGCTCAGTACATCGGCGAGTACAAGACGTACACGACTGATGCCGAGCGTTTGGCATATTACTATGAGAACAATACCTACGCTAAGATTAAGCAGCAGGTTACGATCATTGCAGACAACCTTGCTGTTATCGTAGCAGACCCGAACCTGACCAATCCGGAAAGTGCTCTTTACAAGGCTATCGTATCGATGGGTTACGAAGAGTACATCGATCGTCTCGGTGAGGTAACCGATAAGCTCGGTGAGCTCAAGGACAAGTTCGTACCGAAGAACGAGAGCATTGACATTACGAGCGGATCTCTCGAGGCTCTCCTCGCATTGCTTGTAGCAGCAGACGCTAACGAGTACACTGCAGCAGATAGCTTGTACTGCGTAGAGTCTATCGTAGCAGATGCACCTCTTAAGGCAACGATTAAGATTACCGTACAGGTAGCTGATAGCAATGGCAACATTGCAAGCTCGAAGATTGGAAGCTATTCCTCTACCTTCGATAAGGACGCGCTGATGACTCCGGGCATTCTTGATACTTTCGCAGCTGAGATGCTTGCACTTGAGGCAGCTCTCGGTGTAAATGCTTACTATGAGATGACCGCAGAAGGCGCTCTTCCGGCAGTAGGCGATACCATTTCCGGTTCTGTGAACGTGGTATATACTTGGTCTCCTAAGGAGTACAAGATTACGCTTCAGGGTGAAGATGGCGAGAACGTTCTTACTTATGAGAACAGACGTTTCACCTTGATCGGTACCGGCGATGCAGCATATAAGTATGTATACGATGTATGCGGCAGA
>JAZODS010000166.1:0-3015 GCA_045597165.1 Lachnospiraceae bacterium
GTCGATTCTTCGGCAAATGCAATGCCGTATACAGACCACCTACGCCCGCTCCGACGATTACTACATCATAATTCATCTCCTGAATCATATTATCCTCCTTACTCATGTCACGGCCGAACAGGCCGTATATATGCCACACAAATTCTTTACTTCGCAAGCTCCAACATCTTTGTCAACGTCTCGCCGGCAGCATCTGCATAGTCCGCGGTAACGGATGCCGCATTTTCACCGGTCTGCAAGACGTGCAGTACCTTCTCAAGCGTAATGCGCTTCATATCGCGGCAAACAGGCGCCGTCTTGGGAAACAAAAAGGTCTTGTCGGGATTCTGTCTCTCCAACTCGTAAAGCACTCCGATTTCGGTGCCGACGATCATAACCTGAGCCTCGCTCTGCGCTGCATAATCCAAGATACCCGAGGTGGAGCCGATGTAATCCGCCATCGAAACTACTTCCTCGTTACACTCGGGATGTACGAGCAGCTCCGCCTCCGGATACTGCTCCTTCAGCTGTCTAAGCTCCTCCGCGGAAATGCTCTCGTGAATCGGACAATATCCCTTCACGGTCATCACGTTTTTCTCCGGCACCTTCAAAGCCACATAGCGGCCGAGGTTCTTATCCGGAATGAACAAAATGTTCTGATTCGGAAGGTTTCTCACGATGTTCACCGCATTTGCCGAAGTAACGCACACGTCTGCCCAAGACTTAATCTCCGCTGTTGAGTTGATGTAGCACACAACAGCCAGATCCTCATACTGCTCTCTGGCACGGTCGATTTCCTGCTTCGTTACCATATGCGCCATCGGACAATCCGCAGTCATATCCGGCATCAACACCTGCTTCTCCGGATTCAAAAGACATCCGCTCTCGCCCATGAAGGACACGCCGCAGTACACTACCGTCTGATTCGAAAGTCCTGCTGCCACCTTACTGAGATAAAAGGAATCGCCGACATAATCCGCAATCGCCTGAACCTCCGGTCTTACGTAATAATGTGCAAGGATGATTGCATCCCTTTTCTTCTTCCATTCGATTATCTGTTCGCAAATACTCATCGTTCCTCAATTCCGCCGCGTCCTCGCAGCCAATAAAATCTCTCTTAGAGCGTGCAGCGGCTTCGCGCGTGCACTCCCGTTCCTGTTGTGGCAAAGTATAGCACATTCCATTACACCTGACAAGACACCTGTAATGCATTTTGTAAAGTTTGTGAATCCTGCCGATTTTGCTTGGGCACCCCCTCGCTTTCTATTGCATTTTCACAATGCCTTTTTCCCTGTAATATGCAAAAAAGCTCCCCGCGATCTTCTCACGGAGAGCCTTATCTTATTACTATGTCTCTATAGTACCGGTGTACGCATATCCCTTACCGAGTCGGCGTTTAGAACTGAATCGTCTCCGGTGCACCTGCAAACGATGCAAAGGTTGCCGTCGCATTCTTGATGTACAGTACCTGCGTATTGCCATCCTCCTCGTTGTACATGCCGCGAAGGTGCGGATATGCATCGAGCATCGACTTCTTTGCTTCGAAGCGATCGTCCTCGCAAAGCTCGCAAGCGATACGAAGCCATACGCCATCCTTAAATGCGCAAATCTCCGCCTTCGGATTCACACCGAGCTGCTTCGATACCGGCTTAGACTTTCCCGTCTGAATGTAAATCTTGCCTTCAAATACGTGAGCCGTACCAAACGGACGTACTCTCGGCTGATCTCCCTCGACCGTCGCAAGATAATACGTGCCGGCCTCCTTTAAAAACTGACATACCTTCTCCATATGTATTCCTCCTTGAAATTTGATTCGTATGATACGGGGCACTTTCACCCACACATTTATAGTACAATCAAACACCGATTTTGTAAAGAAAAATCGTGTCGCCGCGAGCACATTGCGGTCGGTTTTGACGTGGCATTTTCCCTTTGCAAGCCGCACGATGTCGTTATTTAAAAATATTTTTAAATAGTCATTGACGTCCGCCGCTTGAGCAAGCTATACTATAATTGCAGTAGAGCTAGAAGTAGCTATAATCACAGTAGAGCAAGAGCAAGCCATACTGCAATTGCAAGTGAACGAAAGAACGGGAACGGCGTGGCTTCACAGAGCATTTGCCTGACCACTTACTTTGGATCGGAGGTTGCCATGGGACTTGCGGAAACCTTTAAGGCGTTGTCGGATCCGCTACGACGCGAGATACTGACTACTTTGCGGACCGGTCGTAAAAATGCCGGCGAGCTTGCCGAGCAGCTGGGGCTTACGCCGGCTGCACTTTCCTACCACCTCAAGCTGCTGCGACAGGCAGAGCTTGTGATGGAGTACCACGAGAAGACATTAATTTATTACGAGCTTTGCACAAGCGTGTTCGAGGAGATGCTTTTGTGGCTCAAGCAATTCGGAGGTGACGAAGATGAAAGATAAATTACTTTGGATTTTTTCCGCACTGAGCTTTGCCATTACGATGCTTTCCATGCGCTTTCTGCCGGAAGAGGTTCCGATGCACTACGATTTCCGCGGCAACATTGACCGCTACGGCTCGAAGTATGAGCTGTTTATCTTCCCGTTGATCATGCTTTTTTTCACGCTCTTTTTCCTCGGACTCATTTCGTATCACAAGAAGCAGCTAATCACAACGAAGTCCTACGAAAAGGAGCACGAGGAATCGCGCTTCAACATTAAGGTGCTGCGCATCTCCGCTGTCGCAGTATTGCTTCTCTTTACCGCGCTCCACTGCAGCTCGATTTACAAGGCTTATCAAAATGCAGAAGCCGGCCCGGAAGGCACCATTGCGGACATCTATCCGTTCCTTTGCGTAGCAATCGGTTTGACGATGATTGTCCTCGGAAACGTCATGCCAAAGGCAAAGCGCAACGGCTTGTTCGGCCTTCGCACCGGCTGGAGCATGGCAAATGATCAGACTTGGCTTGCGAGCAATCGTTTCGGCGGTTACGCCATCGCTCTTGCCGGAATCGGTACTATCATCTGCGCTTTCATTTTCGAAGGAATGGCGACGTTGTATGTCACGATGG
>JAZODS010000167.1:0-2565 GCA_045597165.1 Lachnospiraceae bacterium
TTCCTCCGAAGAATACAACGTTTGCCCGTGCTGTTCGCAGAGGTGCTGTGCGAATTCTCGCATTTGAGCCACATTGGGGCCGAGTACAATCGGCTCACCTTCGCCTGCAATGCCGAGCTTTTCTTCCGCAATCTCGGTAAGTGCCTTGCCGAGAAACTGCTGATGGTCGATTCCGAGCTGCGTCACTACAGTCAACACGGAGGAAGTGTTCAAATTGGTTGCGTCCTTACGGCCGCCCATTCCGGCCTCTAGGATGACAAAATCGCATTTTGCCGCTTCGAAGATCAATATACCGACAGCTACCGCCAGCTCGAATTCCGTCGGTCTGCAATCGGTGTCAGCAAGCGTTGCCTGAAGTCGTTCCACAGCTGCAACAAACTGCTCTTCCGCTACAACTTGACTGTCAATGCGAAAATGGTCAAGCAGCGTATCCAGATACGGAGACGTCATCGTTCCGACACGATACCCAAGTGCGGAAAGCGACGCGGAAAGCATCGTTGTAACGGATCCCTTTCCATTGGTTCCGACAACATGTATCAGCTTGAGCTTTCGCTCGGGCGAACAAAGCAGCTGCATACAGGCATGAATGCGCTCCAGACCCGGCTTGGAAACTCGCGTTTCATCATTGCTGATATATTGAAATGCATCCGATAACGTCATGCGTCCTCTCCCTCTTTTGTCTTAGTCAACACTTGATTTTGATACAGCATCTTTTTCAAATGAGGCAACAGATAGCTGCCGATCATAGACATAATCACGAGCTCAATCGCGAACAAAATGGCTGCTTCTCCAAAGCGTCCGATCAAATAGGCTTTGTTCGCGGGCATTCCGGAAAACAAGAACAAGGAAGTCGTCGTAATGACAAAGCCACATACGAACTGGTCCAAAAATGCTGCGATAGCCAGTCTTGAAAAAGACCATTTTTTATGTAAAATCGCACCGTAGACGATTCCTCGTACAACGGCAGCAAACGTAATGCCGAGATTGATCGATCCATAGATAAGCGATGCACCTAAGATGTCGGCAATTGCGCCCACCAATACACCGGGTACAATGCCGAGCAAGGCACCGGTAATCGACTCGATGACAAATGCCAGGTTAATGCGAACAAAGGGTGTTTGAATGCCTATGTAGTATTTGAAAACGTACAATAAAGCAATCATAAGTCCGCACAACGTAACTACAAGTAAGTGGTTTTTCTTCATAAAAAATCTCCTTTCTGTCCCGTATTGTATCCCGATCGCCCCCATACGACGACGGAATCAAAAAACGCTACATAAGGAGTTTGATGTCCAAGTGTAGCAGCGGGATGCAAATTATGTACCGCAAGATTACCTTTTCGTTCAGAAGACAACTCCCCGTTCTCCTGACACTTAACGCACATAATTTTACTCTGCTTATTTTAAAAAAGCATAACACACAGTATCGTGAAAAGCAAGCGATAATGTTATGATTCTCGTAGAAAATAGCGCGAATAAACGAAGAAAAGCTACTGCACGTATGCAGTAGCTTTTGGTTCTTACTTACGAATACCAAGCTTCTCGATCAATGCACGATAGCCTTCGATATCCTTCTTCTTGAGGTAGTCAAGGAGACCACGTCTCTGACCAACCATCTTGTAAAGACCACGTCTGGAATGATTGTCACCATGGTTCTGCTTCAAGTGAGCGGTAAGCTCCTCGATTCTAGCGGTAAGAATTGCGATCTGTACCTCGGTAGAACCGGTATCCTCAGGGGTCTTTCCATACGCTGCGATAATAGCAGCCTTCTTCTCTTTACTAATCATGTTAGTAAGTCCTCCATTCATTAAATTATATACCAAACTCCAAGTCAGGGTCGGAGACTCCGCAGACTGAGAGTCGGTCAGCAATAGTTAATATAGCACATCCATTACAGCTTGTAAACTATAATTTTTGCATTTTAAAGATTTCTCATTTGTCTGCGTCGCTGCTTGTCGTACATAAGCTGCTCCTTCAACGCTTCCAGCGAGGAAAATGCTTGTTGCTCTCTCATCTTCTCCAAAAAGAACACGGCACATGACTTATCATATGCATCGCCCTCAAAGTCAAGCACATGTGTCTCAACCGTAATGTCATGCGGAAGCCCGTCTCGCACCGTCGGATTATCTCCGACATTTGTGATGCTTAAGTAGGACATTCCATCCAGTACGGTGACGGTCGAATACACACCTGCCGGCGGCAAATGTTTATCATCCGAAGCCGGAAGATTCAATGTAGGGAATCCGATGGTGTGACCGATTCGTTTGCCGTGAGACACCTTACCAAGCATAAAATACGGGTATCCGAGAAGCTCTTTCATGCCAAGCATATCTCCGTCCATAAGCATGGAACGAATCTTCGTGCTGGATATCTTGTCTTGCTCATAACAAAGCATCGGTAGTAGTTGAAGTTCGATAGCATATTGCTCGCAAAATGTGCGAAGCAATTCCACATCTCCTCTTCTATCTTTTCCGAACCGAAAATTCTCTCCGACACAGATAGCCTTTGCGTTACACTTCTGCACTAATATGTGCTCAATGAAGTCTTCGGAGGACATGCTTCTCAA
>JAZODS010000168.1:0-4329 GCA_045597165.1 Lachnospiraceae bacterium
GACGATGCGGGAAATGTCATTCGTTCCGTTGACATTCTTCTGACAAACGAGTATCATTATTCGTAGGAAAGTGGTCGGATCAGAAGTTGCGCGACGATAATTCAGCCACTTAATGAAGGATGTTAGTGAGGTGCGAAACATGAGACGACCGCTTGTTAAATCGAAAGTATACCCTGTCTTGCTTGCAGTGGTATTGGTCTTCTACATCGTCAGTATTGTTCTGTTGGCAGCAGTCTGTCAACTAAAATCAGATTATTTGTATGCTGAATTTATTAAATCGTCGATGTTGCGGAAGTGCATAGTAATGATTGTGTTCGGGTTCGTTATTCTGGCTATTTGGCTTGTTTTCAATAAGATAATAGGCAGTGATAATATTGACAATTGGATGGTTATCATGTTTGTTCTTTTTTCTATCTGCCTGGCTGGTTATAACATTGGTACGATAGCAATGCATTATGCGGATATAAAAAATGAAGACCATATTGAATATGTAGGTGAGTTTGAAAAGGACTCCGGAAGAGAATTTATATTTTTATGCGACGTGAAAAACACCCGATTGATGAATACTTCTACGACTTTTTTGGAAGCCGGACAGTATTCCGGAACCATTGTATACACCAAAAGGTGCAAGTATGTTTTGGGGTACTTGCTGGACAGTGGGGAAAATGCTTCAGTGACAGATGAGAATTTTGATTGATACAAATGCATTGCCGGAGATCTAAAGGAGAATGTCTAATGAAAAAGGAACACAAAATGATGACGTGGCGGGATATTCCCTGGATGCTTCTTGTGGTAGGCATATTCTTTTGGTTCGGAGGGAAAACTGCTGCTATTCATGCCGTTCTTCTGATTGTTTACATAGCCATTTCAGAAAGGCTACATATATCCGATAGAGCAAAAGTAAGTATTGTGTGGGTATGCCTTATTACGGACGGTGTAGTGACGTATTGGCTACATCATGAAAATGTATTGCTCGTGATATTGCTGGCGTTAGCCGTTGTGACGATACTATACAAGCTTGGCAGTAAGGGAGCAGAGCAGTCGGATTTTCGCAAGGCGTGCAAATATGCATTTGCATTCTCTTATTGGTTGGTGATTTACATCACGCTGGGCAGTGTAATACAGTGGATAGCGTCGCTCTTTTGACGAAGATACGATACGAAGATAGGGCTCTGCTATGTGTCCGGCCGTTATTACGATCCCGAAATTGGCCGATGGATTAATGAAAATGAAATTACTTTTTTGACCGTCAGAGGGACGAGAGGTTTTGCTTCTAAGTGAAAACTGATACGAGAAGCTGTCTTCGGATAAGGAGGGGGTTGGTATGGAATGTATCTATTCTTGCGAAAAATACAATCCGCATAACATAAATCAGATAGACTCCATAATTGTGGATGAGACAGAGATCATAACATCCCCGGCGTATCTGCATACTTTCAGAGATGAGATATCTGACGAAAAGTATTGCGTGGTGTCTGATAGTATTGGAGTCTCGATGCCGTATTTGAAGATGGATAACGAGTTTTGTGTTGGGACCTCACGCTATATATACTTTTTTGATGGCATTTCAAGAAAAACGGAACGCATAGTATTAAATTCTCCATGTACAAAGCTTTTGATTTATCATAACAAAATAATTGTAATATGTGAGTGTGATGTTGCAATCATATCGCTTGTGGATAAACGTGTTGTTGCAGAGTTTGAATTTAGTGATGTCATAAGTGATTATATGATGCAACAAGATTTCATGATTATATGTTTGATGGAAGGGACAGAACAGAAAATAGACCTTTCCGGGATGTGACCGACCTTGAATATCAGCTTGGCAAATATGTACTGTGCTGCATATCAATGACCGGAGGAATTAAGAATGACACTTTTGAAAATGTTACAATCTTGGGGCGTTATTGAGGATTTGGAATCCGCCGAAGACATATTTCTGCCGGAATATTTGGGAGAAAAGTATCCTGCAAAATGTTTCTTTGCTGACATCTTTCCGGTTTCGGTTGAAACGAAAAATGCGCATAAGTACGACCAACTAGAGGAGAAAGTATGCAATTTGGTTTATGACAGGATGCAACGTGTTCTCTTGAAGTTATGGGCGCTGGACAATCTTTGGTTTGAATCCTATTTGTTGTATAACAAGCATGAGACCAGAGAGTCGTTTTGGAATTTGGCTAAGAAACGCAGATTGGCAAAGCAGTTGAAGACAAGGTGTATTGAGAGGGAGGAACATTTGAAAAAGCTCCTTCAGCTGTCCCAAAAGAATGTGATTGACTTAGCATTTTCGCTGGAAAATATGCGAGTTGTATTGGTTCCTTCATGGGCGTGCTTCTTCTTGTTTGTTGAAGATGAGAAGGTGCTACCCGTTCTGGAAGAGATACTCACCGTAGAAGGATTGCATCTGAGAAGGCATGCAGAAAATTAAGAATCGAATAGGACCTCAAAGAGTGGTTGCATCTGTCGAGATGTAGCCACTCTTTTTTATGTCGCTGCTTTTGATTATTTGGCGGAGGACAAATGAAATGCCCTCTGCAGAAGTGCGGCAGGTTTTTATTTTTGTGTGGTTAATTGGGACAGGTTTTGTCCTAGATAGGGGGTATGATGGGGGTACACGTGGCGAGGGCTGGACGAACGAGGACAGGCATAGAAAGGAGTATGGGGCGGAGAAGTAAGGGGCTGAGAAAAGAGGCGATGAGGAGCAAGAAGGGAGGAGACGCGGAGTAAGAAAGGAGGAGAAATAGATGAATTATCAAGAGTACATAAAATCTGAGCTGCTGGTTTTGATCCCGGTATTGTATTTGCTGGGCATCGGGCTTAGGAAGAGCAAGGTGCCGGAACGCCGGATTCAGTTGATTCTGGGAGGCGCGGGAGTGCTTCTTGCGGCAATATGGGTGTTGGCTACAGCGGATATCCGGAGCGTGCAAGACTGGTTGGCTGCCGCATTTCTTGCAATTACGCAAGGTGTGTTGCTTGCCGGTGCCGGGGTGTATGCCGATCAAATCGGCTCAAAAAAGAATAAGAAGTAGAGGCGGGCGGCAGAGGAAAGCGGCAGAGGAAAGCCGCAGAGGAAAGCGGCAGAGGAAAGCTGTAGGGGAAGCCGCAGAAGAAAAATGCCTCGAAAGAAGAAAGGAGGGAGATACAATGACCGCAAAGGAACTGTTGACAATCTTAGAAGAGATAGAAAAGGCGGGAAAGGACGTATACGCCAAAGGCTGCTACGGGCAGACGTTGACTAAGGCGCTGTTGCAATCGAAGAGAAACCAGAGTCCGTCTATGAAGGCTTGGTACGATGCACCGTCTGCGCAGGACAAGCGCAAGACGAACTACGAATATTTGCTGACGAAGCTAGGGTGTCAGGGATATGATTGCGTATGCTTGATCAAGGGCATCTTGTGGGGGTCGCGTCCCGGTCGCTGCGGGACTTACAAGAGCAATTCCGTTCCGGATATAACGGCAAATGGATTGTTTGAGCGATGCTCGGATGTTACCGCCGATTTGACCAAGATGGAAGCGGGGATGTGCATTTGGATGTCCGGTCACGTCGGAATCGTAGCCGGGGAAAATGTCGTATATGAGACGTCGCCGAAGACCGGACGAGTTGTAAAGAGGGCGGTGAGCAAGCAACCGTGGAAGAAGGTGGGCTATCTGCCGTGGATAACTTATAAAGGCGCAACCGCTGATACCAGCAGTCGCGCCAAGCTGTTGAAGGTTGTTCGTTGTTATGCGCTAAATGTGCGCTCGGGGCCCGGCATGCAATATCCGGTCGTTCGTGTGCTTCGTGTCGGTGACAGCGTACAGGGCTTCGAGAAGTCCAAAAACGGCTGGTGGAGAATCGGTGAGAACCGATGGGCGAGCGGGTCTTATCTTGCCTAGCCCGTGTTCCTTACAGCGCGCTGCTCGGGCCGTTCGAGGTGTGTTGCCTAGCCCGTGTTCCCCTAAGCACGTCGTCCGGCCTACTTTCTGCGGAAGACGTTGTACAGGGACGTTAAGATGCAGCTGACGATTGCGTAGACGGCGGCGATCATCAGTGCGGGAATGGTCATCTTGTACTGCGGCTCGTCGATTCCGAAGTAGATGAACTGGAAGTAGATGCACTCGCACAGGAAGCACAGGAGCAGGTACAGGAAGGCATTGCCGAACACAAAGCCGGCCGAAGTGCGATACGTATGTCTGCGCAGATAGATTAGGGAATCCAGCGCGTACAGAACGCCCGGAATCAGAAACATCATTGTGGACAGCAGCCAGTCCTCGTCTGCTTTTGCGCCGCTGATTCCGAACAGAATCAAGAGGGCGCCGAAGGCAATGGAAAATGCCATGAACACAATG
>JAZODS010000169.1:0-3434 GCA_045597165.1 Lachnospiraceae bacterium
AAATCTATATTGGTTATTGTTTTGGGTTTGCTGTTATTGTTGGCAATATTATCTGCCGTGTTTGTCTTCATGAGAGGGGACAATGACCCGTTTGATGAAAATGACGAAGTGTTTTATTACTATTTTGCAAATACGACAGAGGAAGAAAGATGCGAAGTATACTCACTGGACGCATATTACTTGCCGGAAGAAAAAGAGTATTTTTACAACGTCAAATACGCATTGCGTATTGATGGAGAGGAAGAATGGTCGGATGTCGATAAGGTGCTATACGGAATTCGCGGAACGTTTAGTAGTTACTTTTGCCTCAACTGGGACGATCTTGATGGATACGAGGATGCTAATGAGCGCTTCGAACGTGCTAAAAAGGAAGGCATCCATAATTCCTATACCTTAGAGGAGATTGAAAAAGGAATTGCGGCAGCGCGTGAGCAGATTGCCAAAGAAGAGATGGGGGAGTAAAGTAAATCATGGAACGTGAGCATAACAGAAAAAAGAAAACCGTTATTTCCGTACTTGTATTTTCGGCATTGGCTATTGCGCTTGTGGTTGGAATACTTGTCTTTATGAGAAAAGAAGAAGTTTCTTTTGATGCAATGGACGAAAGGTATTTTTATTTCTTTTCAAATGCGTACGATGTGGGAGAGTATGAATTCTATTCGCTTGATGCATATTATCAGGAAGAGACAGGGGAATACTTTTATAACGCGAAATTTGCGCAGTACATGTCTAGATTTGATGATTGGTCCGATATTGACCAAGTGATGTACGGAAAGCATGGTGAATTATACAACTTTTACTGCCTTAACTGGGATGATCTTGATGGTTTCGAAGCTGTTAATGTACGCTTCGAACGTGCCAAAAAGGAAGGTGTCCATAAGACCTATACCTTAGAGGAGATTGAAAAAGGAATTGCGGCAGCGCGCGAGCAGATTGCCAAAGAAGATGCAGAGTTTGAGGCGCAGCAGAACGCGAAATAGGTGTTGATTGAATTATTGACGAGACCGGGAGATACTTTCCGGTCTCGTTAGAGTGTACAGAGATGATTATACCGATATTGATAGGATACGGAGGGATGTACGGATGTGTGTGTTGGAACTAAAGGAGATAGGGAAGATTTATGCGACGGAGGATGCAATCGCAGTCGGAATCCGTGGTGTGAATCTTTCTTTTGATTTGGGCGAGTTTGTTGCGATTACGGGCCAATCCGGTTCGGGCAAGACTAGCTTGCTCAACGTAATCGGCGGAATGGACTCCTATGAGGAAGGAGAACTGTTGATTGAAGGAGAGCCAACCTCCCACTACATTGACGAGGAGTGGGAAGAGTATCGAAAACGATACATCTCTTATGTTTTTCAGGAGCAGACAATCCTCGATAGTGTTACGGTTTTGCAAAATGTTGAATTGGCACTGTTACATATTGAGAACCGGGCAGAGCGTCGCGCAAAGGCGATGGAATTGATATCGCGTGTAGGACTGGAGGGTCAGGCCAGAAGAAAAGGCGGACAGCTTTCGGGTGGACAAAAGCAGAAGACGGTTATTGCAAGAGCGTTGGCAAAGGACAGCCCGATCATCCTTGCGGACGAACCGACGGGAAATCTCGACGCAGAGGCTTCGGCAGAGATCATGCGATTGTTAAAAGAGGTATCGAAGAACAAGCTCGTGTTGGTCGTAACGCATAGCTTTGATGAGGTTGCCCCTTATGCGACGAGAGAGATAAAAGTATATGACGGTTCCATCGAAACAGACACTGTGCTTCAAGAGGCGGAAGTGGAGACAGGAACAAACGAGCCTGTGCCGGACAAGCAAATGCGAGAAAAAGACGGGCAAGGAATCGTTCGAAAGGGGTTGTACCTTGGAGGGGTTTTGTTGCGTGCCAAGCCGGCACTCTCGGCATTTATGTGTGCATTGATTGTTTTGGCAGGATGCTCGCTGTTTTTGATTACGGCCATAGTAGGCAAAGAGCTAAAGTCGTTTTTCTGGTCGTCAGTGTATCTGTTTCAAGAAGAAGAGGGGCGCGTTATCGTTACCAAGAAAGATGGTAGCGCGATTTCTGCGGAAGAGGCAGGAATGTTGGCTGAGACATATGGAGCGGCAGAATATCTGCACTGCGATATTTTGTGTGACCACCGCTCATATAATGCTTGGCACGAGTTCACAAAGGATCCGGGCCTCTATAGCGCAGAAGGCGTTACGGCTCCGTTTCTGTACGGCATTTCCGACGACGTTGGAGAGCCGGATGTCGGTCGACATCCCGAGACGGAATCGGAATGCTTGCTATACGTTCCGTATTGCATGGCAGACTACTACGGAAAGAATGAGCTGTATGTATCGACGATTGTTTCACAGGGGATTTCTTATGATGTTGTTGGAGTGAAGTATTTTGTGGACAACAATCAAAGAGGAAAACTGCTCTTTACGGAGAAAGGCTATGCGATCAATAGCGTGATGGCGTATATCGGGCAGTACACGGTGGGAGACGTTGCATGCAGTAACGCAGAAAGCGATACGGTAAAAAGACTTCCTATTGCGTATTCCTTTGACGTAGAAGAGGGAAAAGCATATGTCAAGCTGGTTACGGACGTGTTGGGTTCCGCAACGACGCAAAGCATTAGCAGTGTTCAGGTGAAGCTTATGAAGGGCGAGAAGGAGGAGTCGTATAAAGGCGAGTCGATAGATGGAGAACTGCTATTCACCGTTTCTCAAGATGCGATAGGCTATGATGCTTCGACTTCCGAAGAGGAATCGCTGGTTGTTATGAATCCGAATACTGCTTTAGAGCATTTTGAAGCATATACAAAAGCGAATTATTCGCAGTGCTCATTGTATTTTAACACGGAAAAAAGCAGAGAAAGCGCGATGAAGAAGCTCAATCAAGCAGGATATCTTGCTGTTGAATCGGACGCAAGATATGTTGCGCAGGATGTAGCGATTTCCGAATATCTGGTTGGAGGAGCGTTGATGGTGCTTGCTTTTCTTGCGGCAATATGCTTTCTTGTGTTGTTGATAAGCCTGTGCACGAAGAACGTTGCGACCATGCTGCGTACCGATGTGGGAATTCTGCGTTCTTTTGGTATGGAGTCAACAGTGATTCGGATTGCATTATGTGTATGCACGATCTGTTGGATGCTTCCTGCGGTGATTATTGTACCTGTGGGCGCGTATTGCAGTTACTATAGCGTGTTGGGCAATAAGCTATTGATGTACTTATATCCCGGCCACTATGTACTTATATTTGCAGGATTGATCTTTGTAACTGTTTTTGCAATGAGAAAGCAAGTAAATCGCATTTTCTCATTGTCCGTAAAGAATGTTCTGCGAAGGGGGTGAAGGCGTGGTTTCTCTACAGAATATCGAAAAATACTACAACAAAGGCAAGTCAAATGAAGTACATGCAATTAAGAATACCACGTTGGAGCTTCCCGAGCATGGTG
>JAZODS010000170.1:0-36275 GCA_045597165.1 Lachnospiraceae bacterium
GGATAGAATCGAACTGTTTGATACTGTGCCGGATAACTATACGTACAATAGAAAAGATGAGATTAGAGATTTGCGCATGGTAGAGAAGATACTGAATACTTACAAGGAGTGAGATGGTGGACGTGCAATGTGGCGCGAAACCGGAACCGGAGGTGAGATACTATGGAACGAATACTTATTATGGACGAGAAAAATTATTCTCCTGATCTGGAGGAGATCAAGCGCGTGGCGATAAGGGGAATCATTTTCATTGATGGAAAGCTGCTGATGATTGAGAATAACTTCGGCGAGACCAAGCTTCCGGGCGGTGGAATGGATGACGGCGAAGACGATTACGAAGCATTGCTGCGAGAGGTAAAAGAAGAAACTGGCTATGATGTGATTCCGGAGTCGATCGTACCATTTGGTGAGATTGAGGAGAAGAGACTTTCGGTGTACGAGCCGATGATATGGCATCAGCTGAGTCGGTTGTATTTCTGCGATGTGTACCCGACGAAGGGCGAGTGCAGCTATACGGAGAATGAGAAGAAGCACGGCTTTAAGCAAGTACTGTATACGCTGGAGGAAGCATTGGAGAAGAACAAAAGGATGCTTGAAAAAGAGGGCTTGCAGGCTTGGAATCAGCGTGAGTATAAGACGCTGTTGCTCATAAAGGACTATCTTGAAAATGGACAGACCATTCAGTAGTGATGGGAAAATACAAGGCTCCGGGAATTGCCCCGGAGCCTATTCTTTTGTCGTGATTAGCTGTTCTTCACAACGATTCGCTCTACCATCTCGGCTACGTGCTCGCAGCTGTCACAGCATTTTTCAAGCAAATCGTACATCGTTGTCCATGTGAGGATCGTAATCGGGTCGGCGCCTTCCGTGTAAAGGCTACGAACGGCTGATGAGTACAGGCGGTCACCCTCTTCCTCCAGCGTGTTAATCTCAATGATGCGCTCACGCAGGATGGTTGATTTGCGGAAGTTCGGCAATTCCTCGAGCATTGCCGAGAGCGCGTTGCAGCAGGAGACGATTACGTCGACGAATCGTCCCGTATCTGCACGCAGGGAGGTAAGATTGAACATATAAGTGCGGAGCAATACATCCTCGATGCGGTCGGTTACGACGTCGATTGTGTTGGCAAGCTCCACGATATCTTCACGTTCGATCGGAGGGAGAAACTCCTTTGCAAGCTGCATGAGCATGTCGTTTTTGATTCCATCGGCCGAATGCTCGATCTTGTGCATCTCCTCTAGGTTTGTGGGTAGCGTGTCCGGACAGAAGTTCTCGCAGCAGGACTTTAAGTAGTGAGCGGCCTCATTTGCACAGGAAACCGCCTTGATAAATGTATCGAAATAATAATTCGTTGTCTTCTTAGCCATAAATGTTCTTCCTTTCTATGTGGAATATGTAATTGAGTTTGCATCGGTTGTGGCCCGGAATGGTCGTAGCGTGGGCCTAGAAAAGCCACATGAACAGTCTCGCCATTAGGAAGCCGATCGCTCCGCAGCCCGGGAATGTCAGTATCCAAGTGAGTACCATCTCGCGAACGACACCCCAGTTTACGCCCGAAAGTCTTCTGGCGGCACCGACACCCATGATGGCAACGGTCTTGGTATGCGTTGTGGAGACCGGAATGCCCGTAACGGAGGAGAGTAGCAGACAGCCTGCTCCGGCAAGGTCGGCAGCAAAGCCTTGGTAGCGCTCTAGCTTAACCATGTCCATTCCGACGGACTTGATGATGCGGTAGCCTCCGATCGAGGTGCCGAGGGCCATGACGGCACTACAAAGTACCATTAGCCAAATCGGGATTTGAAAGGTGCTAACGTTAGCCTGTCCATTTGCAAGGAAAATGCCGAGCATGAATACGCCCATGAACTTCTGTCCGTCCTGCGCACCGTGCATAAATGCCATGGCAGCACCGCCGACAATCTGTCCGCCTCGGAAAAAGCCTTGTGTCTTGCGGCGATCCGTCCTGCGGAAGAGAAGCTCAATGAATTTTACCGTAATCCAGCCGAAACCGAAGCCGAGTACCGTAGATAAGCCTAAACCGTAGACTACTTTAATCCACTCGCTGCCGTTAATACCGGAAAGGCTTCCGTGAAGTGCGATGGCAGCACCGGAAAGACCGGCAATCAATGCGTGACTCTCACTGGTGGGAATTCCGAACCACCAAGCGGCGGTTGCCCATAGCACGATGGCGACGAGAGCTGCGCACAATGCGACCAAAGCCTCGCCGGAATTGCCGCCGAAGTCAACCATATTGTAGATGGTTGCGGCGACACTAGCGTTGACCAGTGTCATTACGAACACGCCGAGGAAGTTGAATACGGCGGCCATCAATATCGCGGCTCGCGGGGAAATGGATTGCGAGGCGACGCAGGTCGCGATTGCATTCGGCGCATCGGTCCATCCGTTGACAAGCACTACGGCAAGCGTAAGCAATACGGTAATGGCGAGTACGGGACTGGAAGTGAACTGCGAAAGAAATTCGGTTAATGTAATTGTCATAAGTGCTCCTTTCAGGCCTGTATTACTCAAGAAAAATGTAAATGCCATGATTGCATTTTATCAATTAAAATGACGTCGAATCAATCGTAAAGGGGTAAAGAGCTCGTTAAATCTATGTAAAAGAGTTGACAAAGCATTTGGAAACTGCTACAATCAGTTCATCACATAAGTTATCAAAGGAGACAGATATACATCATGAGCGATGATGGAGACGGGAATACGAAACCTCCTTCGTATCACGCGCAAACGGTATTAGTGCATGGCTTGTACTTGCGAGAGTAAGTATGGGTTGTGTTTTTTTGTGCTTTTTTTGACTATTGAAGCGCGTTCCCAGGGGGAAGCGACGTTAGGAGGATATAATTAAGATGGGCGATTCGATCGTGTTTATGATCCTGTTACAGGTGTTGCTGATTGCGTTAAATGCAGTGTTTGCCTGTGCGGAGATTGCAGTGATTTCGATGAATGACAATAAGATGGCGAAGATGGCGTCGGAGGGCGATAAGAGAGCAAAGCGTCTTGTGAAGCTGACCGAGCAGCCGTCGCGCTTTTTGGCAACGATACAGGTAGCGATTACGCTGTCCGGATTTTTGGCCAGTGCATTTGCAGCGGAGAATTTTTCGGACCCGGTTGTAAAGCTTCTTGTAAAGGTCGGTGTGCCGATTCCGGAGGCAACGCTTGACACACTCGTTGTCGTGTTGATTACGATTGTTCTTTCGTATTTTACGCTTGTATTCGGTGAGCTGGTGCCGAAGCGTGTGGCAATGAAGCGCGCAGAGAAGCTTGCACTCGGCATGTCCGGATTTATCGGTTTTATGGCGAAGGTATTTTCGCCGCTTGTATCGTTGTTGACCGGTTCTACGAACTTGATTCTTCGTCTGATGGGCATCAACCCGGACGAAGAGGACGACGAGGTGAGCGAGGAAGAGATTCGTATGCTCGTTGATGTCGGCAGCGAAAAGGGAACGATTGATGACGATGAGCGCGAGTTCATCCAGAATGTATTTGAGTTTGACGACATCACCGCAGGCGATATTGCAACGCATAGAACCGAGGTGACGGCGCTTTATCTCGAGGAATCGGTAGAGGAGTGGCGTAAGACGATTTACGAAAGTCGCCACACGTTATATCCGGTGTGCCAGGATTCCGCGGACGACGTGGTTGGCATCTTGGATGCAAAGGAGTATTTCCGCCTTGAGGACCAGAGTCGCGAGAATGTAATGGAGCATGCCGTAATTCCCGCGTACTTTGTATTTGAAAATGTAAAGGCGGACGTCTTGTTCCGAAACATGAAGCAGACCGGCAATCGTCTTGCGGTCGTGCTGGACGAGTACGGCGGATTGTGCGGTATCGTAACGATCAACGACTTGGTAGAGCAGCTGGTAGGCGATTTGGGCGACGACAATAAGGACAGCAAGGCAGAGGAGCTGCTTGTAAAGCTGGACGATAACACGTGGAAGGTTAATGGACGTGCTATGCTCGAGGACATGGAAGAGGAGCTCGGGGTAAAGCTTGAGGACGAAGAGCAGGATACGTTCAACGGATATGTATTCGGACTTTTGGAGACGTTGCCGCAGGACGGAACGACCTTTGAGGTTGAGACGGAGGAATTGTCGATTCACGTTACGGACATTCAAGAGCATCAGATTAGCGAGGCAATTGTGCGAATTAAGGAAAAGCCGGTAGTAGAGGAAGAATAGTGGATTGAGCATTTGACGAAAAAATAAGGCCGTGGCAGAATTTCTGCCATGGCCTTTTATGTTGTCTTTTTCGAGTTGTTTTATATGTGTTGTCGTTAGCGAGGTTATCTTACAGCGCCTCGAGCTTTGCGTAGGCAGCTGCATCGCAAATGATGGTAACGTCCGGATGGAACTGAAGAATCGATGCCGGAACGCTCGGGGTAACAGGGCCTGCAAATGCCTTGCATACGATATCGGCCTTATCTGCACCGCTGACAACCATCACAATCTTCTTTGCGCGCATAATCGTGCCGATTCCCATCGTGTATGCCTTTCTGGGCACGTCGTCGATGGAAGCGAAGAAACGCTTGTTAGCCTGGATGGTGCTCTCCTGAAGGTCTACGCAGTGGGTAACCTTGCTGAAGTCGACATCGGGCTCGTTGAAGCCGATGTGTCCGTTGTGTCCGAGACCGAGCAGCTGAAGATCTACGCCGCCGAGAGACTGAATCAATGCCTCGTAGCCGGAGCACTCTGCCTCAGCATCCGCAGCCATTCCGGAAGGAACGTGGGTTCTTGCTTTATCAATATTAACGTGGTTAAACAGATTGTCGTTCATGAAATAGTAGTAGCTCTGGTCGTTCTCACGAGGAAGACCAACGTACTCATCAAGATTAACGGTAGTGATATCGGAAAAATCAATCTCTCCGGCCTCGTTCATGCGAATCAGTTCCTTGTAAGTTCCGATCGGAGAAGAACCGGTAGCCAAGCCGAGAATGCTGTTGGGCTTTGCAATCATCTGCGCGGCAATCAGCTTTGCGGCTTCTTTGCTCATAGCTTCATAACTGTCAGTTTTAATTAAATTCATAGGGTACCCTCCTTGGTTGTGCCAAATATCATACGCACCCATACAGTATATAGTGGAAGGGTGCGCTCGGACAGATGACAAAACTAAAAATGTTAATTAATGAAATAAAGTATAAGCCAAGAGCGGTCTGATGTCAAGATAAAATTGTGCTTTATTAAGCAGGCATTTTATTGTATACTGTCTAGGGAAAATGAGCGATTCGGTTCACGCAGTACACAATGCGCGTGGGAGAGGAGTACTATGAAGGCGGTTGTATTTGATATGGATGGTGTAATCTTCGACTCGGAGCGACGAGTGCTGGAGTGCTGGGAAGAGATTGCGGACAACCATGGCTTTGAAGGAATTAACGAGGTATTCCCTAAGTGCCTCGGACTCAATCGAGAGAAGACGAGAGAGGTTATGCTGGCGTATTACGGAGAGGACTTCCCGTACGATGAGTTTCGTGTCGAGGCTTCTAAGCTGTTTCATGCGAGGTATGACGGAGGTCGCCTGCCGATGAAGCCGGGTGTCGTGGAACTGCTGAGTTGGCTTAAGGAAATCGGGATGCGGATTGCACTGGCGACGTCTACACGAAGTGCAAGTGTCATGCCGGATTTGCGCGATGCGGGCATCTTACCGTATTTCGATGCGGTGGTGTGCGGTGATATGGTGGCAAACAGTAAGCCTGCGCCGGACAGCTTCCTAAAGGCGTGTGAGGAGCTGGGCGTGGAGCCTGCGGAGGCATTTGCGGTGGAGGATTCCTTTAACGGAGTTCGATCGGCTACCTGTGCGGGGCTGCGGACCATTATGGTGCCGGATATGAAGGAGCCGGATGACGAGATGAGAGATTTGGCAGAGTGCGTGCTGCGCTCGTTGCTTGAAGTAAAGCGTTATATAGAAGAGGATTTGCTGCGTGGCTAGAGACCTGCGGCGAGAAAGGCGGTACAAAAGATGACGACAAGAACGACTTCGGCACATCGTGAAGGAAGAGTTGCCAAGAGCTTGCTTTTGGCAGTGCTGTGCATTTTACTTGGTGTGCTGCTGATTGGTTGTGCTAAGGACAAGCCTGCGGGTGGGGAGGAGACTCCAAGCGGAGAGCCGACGGCTACGCAGACTCCCGAAGCTACACCGACACCTGAGACTACACCGACGCCAGAGGCTACACCGACGGAAGCACCTTCGGAGGAGGATTTGTACTGGCAGGAGGTACTTAAGGAGTTCGAGGGCGGACGTTATGATCTGACAGCTGCTCTGACGACGGAAAGCCTTAAGAGCTTGTGCGAGGATTACTTTATGCTCGGCGTGGGTCTTACCGGTAGCGGAACGTCCAATGCGGCAGTTCGCTCGAAGGAATATATGGCCGTTACGAAGAAGCATTTTAACAGCGTGACGCTTACGAATCTGATGAAGCCGTCGTATCTGCTCGACCAGGCCGCAAGTGCAAAGACCGAGGACGGAATGCCCGCGGTTACTTTCGGGGCAGTGGATGCTACGCTTGCATGGTGCATGGAAAATGGTATCTCGATGCGCGGACATACCCTCGTATGGCACACTCAGACGCCGGATTGGTTTTTCCGTGAGGGGTACCAGGCAAATGGTGCATACGTAGACCGCGAGACGATGATCGCTCGCTTGGATAGTTATATCAAGCAGGTGTTGACGTATTGTCAGGAGAACTATCCCGGAGTCATCTATTGCTGGGATGTTGTGAATGAGGCGGTGGACCCGACCTTTGGCGATCCGAATAGCTTTTACAGCTGCAGAACGCAGAACGACGGACAGCCCAATCCGTGGTACGTGACCGTCGGTGATGATTATGTGGAGCAGGCATTTACCTCAGCCAGACGCTATGCGGCAGAGGGTGTGAAGCTGTTCTACAACGACTTCAATACGTACGAGTCGTCTAAGAGAATGTACATCTACAACCTGTGCGAGCATTTGGCGGAGAAAGGCTTGATTGACGGTATCGGCATGCAGGGCTATTGGGGAATCGGTTACCCGGCGCTGTCGGCAATCGAGACGACTATCAAGACATTTGCCAAGCTCGGATTGGAACTGCACATTACAGAGATGTCCATCAATGCGGACGAGGAAACTCCGGATGGCTTTGAGGACCAGGCAAGACGCTATGCGATGATATTCTTTACCCTTCAGGGATTGGACACCGAGGGTGGCGGACCGGCAAACATTACTTCGGTAACGCTGTTCGGTCTAATGGACGACTATGTATTCTATACAGACGATACGACGAACTCGAGATTGTTCGACGGAGGCTTCCGGCCGAAGCCCGCGTTCGATAGCATACAAGCGATGCTTAAGTCCTTGTACAAGTAGACAACGATTTCGAATCGTACGAATGTGACGTATATTTTTCGATAAAATGCAACGAAACGGAGATTTGTGATGAATAAGATTTCACAGTGGATGAAGAAGCCTTGGGTGAAGGTGCTCGTGGCGGTAGCGATATTGCTGTTACTTACGGCGTGGGAAAATTGGAGAAGCAAAAACGCAGGCGGCGAAGCTTCGCCGACCCCGACGCAGCAGGAACAGCAGGAGGAGAACCTATCGCCGACACCGGTTACGGACGACGAAACGCCGACGCCTCAGCCTACCGACGAACCGTCGAAGGATCCGGCCGATGAGCCGACAAAGGCACCGACAAAGGAACCGACAAAGGCACCGACGAAGGCACCGACAAAGGAACCGACAAAAGAACCTACGAAGAAGCCGACCAATACGCCTACGGAAAAGCCGGATGTATGGTATGAGTTCCGTTCGAAGTCGCAGCTGGAGAGCCATTTTGAAAAGCACGGACATGAGATGAACGCTTCCTCCGCACAGGAGTATCTTAAGATGGCAAATCAGGTTATTCAGTCTGAGGAGGCGCTGTACAAGCGAGAGAAGGAAGACAATGATCACATTTACTATCTCGTTAGCACGAATGAGTTCGTAGTGGTTTCACAGGATGGATATATTCGTACGTACTTCCTACCGTCGGCCGGATTGGATTATTTCAACCGCCAATAATATTGCAAGAACGGTCTCGATTCCTTGTTTTTCATGCGCGAAAGTGTTGCAATATGTCGATTCCTATGCTAGAATATTCGGGTGTGGCTAGGGCAGAGAAAGATGGTTTGGTAGTGGCCCTGAAATTCAAAGCGACGCATTTGGAGGTTGTATGGCAGAGATATATGTCCTGTTGACACGAACAAATACGCTGTTTTCCCGAATCGTACATTTTGCGACGCGTTCCGAATATACGCATGCGTCCATTGGTATGAGACCGGATTGTACGGAGTTATATAGTTTTGCGAGAAAGTATACGAGACTTCCGTTGCCTGCGGGCTTTGTGCAGGAGAACGTGAATACCGGTATGCTTCGTCGATGTGAGAATGCGCCATTTGCACTGTATCGTGCAACGGTATCGAAGCAGGTGTATGACCGCTTGGAAGAACGCTTCAGTCAGATGCTTGCCGAGAATCGTATGAAGTATAGCTTGTCCGGAACTTTGTATTGCTTCTTTCACATTAGCAGAAAGAAAAAGGACCGTTACTTTTGTTCGCAGTTTGTCGCAGAGGTGCTGCAGGAGATGGGCGTAATCAAAGAAGTAAAGCACAGTTCGCTTTATAAGCCCAGTGACTTTACGAATACGCAGGAACTCACGCTGTGTTGTACCGGTGTACTCGGTGAATTGCAGCGAAGAGAGCTGTGTGGCTGATTGAACAGCGGCAAAAATCGATGCTTGCGACAGGAAAATTCATAACTTGATAAAAATGACCCGAGAGCCGAAAGGTTTTCGGGTTTTTTGTCGCGGAAAATGCTCGTTTACACTTTTCTGACATTGTAAAAAGCGATGAAGTGCGATATGATAATGAGGTGGCTTGTCCATGCGGTGAACGGACTGCAAAGGAACACGTAAGCATACAGGCAAGGAGAGGTACGTAGCACATGGCTCAAAGAACGAAAAACGGTCAAATGACGAAGAAAAAGCAAAGCGGAATGCAGCGCGTGCAGTGGCTGTTTGTCATTCCGATTGCCGTGGTGTTAGTGATGATCGTCCTCTTGCTTCTTCCGCGCGGAGAAGAGGATTTGAAGTACCTCAGTGCGGAGCATCAGGTTGTGACTCCGGTTCCGACTAAGACTCCCCGCGAATTGGCGTGGCAGCAGTTTGCAAATGCGGACAAGACGGTTGTGGACAAGCTCGGAAGTCGTGTGTTGGCATTTTCAAAGCAGAGTGGGATGCAGGTTTCCGTGATAGAGGATGACTATGTGCATCGTAAGGTGTGTGTTCAGGTCAGTGGAGTTTCCGGTGAGACAATCCGTGTAGAGAGCCTTAAGGGTGTGTTTGGCGACAGCTACGTAGAAGGGCTTAATGCAATCAATGCGGCAGCCGGAGCTTCGCTGTTTGATAACTGTACCGTGAGCTATGTAGATGCGGACAACGGAACGAAGACCGCTATCATTTGGTTTGAAGAGGCAACCGTGTACGAATGTCGTGTGGCGGAGGATTCGAACTATTATTATCTGGATTGGTATCGCCCGAAGGAGCTGTATGACAAGATTGTGGTAGTGGATGCCGGCCACGGCGGTGAAGACCTCGGGGCGGTTGCTCCCGGTGGAAAGACCTATGAGAAGAATGTGACACTTTCTTATCTCCTCGGAATCAAAGCGCTTGCGGATGAGCAGCAGGAGATTAAGTTTTATTATACGAGAACAACGGATGCGAACTGTTCAACGGATTACAGCGAGGGATTGGAGCTTCGTACGGATTTGGTGACAAATGTGGATGCGGACCTCTTCTTGAGCATTCACCTAAACTCCAACGAGAACAAGAGATACCACGGTACGGAGATGTATTATAACGAGACGCAGGATAGTTGGCCCGGATTCAATTCACGCGCATTTGCGGAGATATTGATGGAGAATGTGACAAAAACGCTCGGAACCGTTGAGAACGGCTACGGGGCGGCGGCAACGACGCTATCTATGGTCAAATACGTCGACGTTCCGGTGACGCTTGCAGAGCTTTGCTACATCAGTAACGAGGGTGATCGCGAGTTGATTTTGGACGAGAGTAGGAAGCGTGCGACGGAGGAAGCACTATTCGCTTCCATTCAAGAGGCGTTTCGCATTATGGAGTCGGAAAAACAGTAGAGTAAGAGAATACAAAGGATGGAGATACGATGTCGGTAGGAAAGAAGAGAAAGAAGAATAAGAGGCAAGACGCATTGCGTTATATGCAGGGAGCATTGTGGATTTTGTTGCTCGTGGCGATTGTTGCAGTCGTCTTTGTTTGTGTGAAGCATTTTCATAGCGATGTAAAGGGAACACCGGTAGGTGGCGAGATTAGTGAGGCGCCCATGCCGACGGAGACGCCGACACTTGTGCCGACGAAAGCACCGACGCCGACGGAGACACCAACGCCTGTGCCGACGGAGACGCCGACGCCGACACCGACGCCGACACCAACGCCGACACCGACGCCGGAATCGACGCAGTGGCCGGAGAGTGGAACACCGAAGCCGACAAAGAAGCCTGCGCAGCCTGTGGATCCGAATGCACCGAAGCGAGTGGCATTTACCTTCGACGACGGGCCGATGAGCACGCTGACACTGAAATTTGCCGCGAAGCTGGAGGAGTACGGTGGCCATGGCACATGGTTCGTAATCGGAAATCGTATTAGTAGCGTGACCGGACCGCAATTGACGACGTTGAGTCAAAACGGACATGAGGTTGCGATTCATGCATATACACACGAGTATATGTTTCATGAGTGTAGCGAAGATACGTATCGCTCCGAGATTTCTAAAACGGAGGCAGCAATTCGAAAGTATGTCGATAAGCCGATTACACTGATGCGTCCGGTAGGAGGAAGCATCACAAAGAGTCGTGTATCGGAGTGTCCGTATGCAGTTATCCTGTGGGATGTGGATTCCAACGACTGGCGCTATAAGCAACGTAAGACGGAGGAACAGCGTAAAGATAATGTGGATAAGATCGTTGACAATGTTATGTCTACCGTGAAGGACGGCAGTATTATATTGATGCATGAGATTTACGACAATTCATACGAGGCATTTTGCATCATTGCCGATCGTTTGGCTGCAGAAGGATACGAGTTTGTGACCGTGAGCGAATTATTGAACGATCCGACGCCCGGATACAAATATTCCAGAAGATAAAAAAATGCCCGTTTTCGGCCGAAATGCAATCAAATCAGTCAAAATAACATAGAGTAACAGATGAACCACCGTCACGGGAAATCCTAATCTGCCCAATGCATTTTAGCGTTTTTTGTGTTATAATATGAGTGTGTTTATCTGTTACTTTTATTTTTGAACGCACGAGGAAAGAGTACCCCCACATGGTAACGTGTTCGGGAGGTGGCAGGGATCGCCCTGCCGGAGGAGAGGAATATGAAAAAACAAAGAAAAGTAATCGGTATTATGATGTCGGATCCGGATCACGATTTCACGAGACAGACGGTCGAGCTGATGCAGGAAGAGCTGCTGAGACTCAACATGAATGTCGTGAACTTTGTGACATTGTGCAAGGGCGGAATGAACAAAAGCTTCGCTCAGGCGGAGTGCACGGTTTATGAGGCGATGAATCTGGATATGCTGGATGGCATTATCCTGTGCTACAACACATTTAATATGCCCAAGCAGCAAAATGAGTGGCTACAGAAACTGAAGGAGCATTTTCACAAGCCGATAGTGAGCGTTGATGGTGTGGTTCCCGGCTATGACTCCGTACGTTTCAGCGAGGTACAGGGAATTGATAAGCTTGTGACTCATTTGGCTCAGGTTCATGGCAAGAAGCGCATGGAATTCGTTTCGGTAGCGGGCGAACGCAGAAGCGAATATCACGAGACACTGGAGAAGCTGTTTTTGGAGGCGCTCGAGAAGTACGAATTGCCCGTGACAGATCATAGCATTCATTATGAGGTGGATTGGATTGAATATGCCGACACGCTCGTACAGGATATGCTGCACCAAGAGGGAGGAGTTCCGGAAGCAATTCTGTGTATTTCCAATGAACTGGCGGTTGCAATGGTCGCAGCATTGGAGAAGGTGGGACTACACGTTCCTACCGACGTTGTTGTGACGGGATATAATGAGGATCTTGGCGCAATCAATCAGTACTCGGTAGTTACCACAGTACGTCGTAACCCGCGTATCATGGCGGTGAATGCAGTACGTACACTTTGCAATAAGCTCGACGGCATGGAGAAACTGCCGCTTTTGGAAGAAGAGGATAGCTGTGAGTTGATTCTCGGCGACACATGTGGCTGTACATCTCTGAGTTTGGGTGGATATGCACGCAAGAGAGTTGAGCGATTGATTGACGACTATTCCAGCTTTGATTCGCCGTATAACTATATGGCAGAGGAGTTGGCGAATTCGACCGACATGTTCGATTGTCTTTGGACGTTGAACTACTATACTAAGTTTTTGGGCGATTTCGAGGCCTTCTATTTGTGCTTGAACGAAACCGTCATGCATCAGAAGGAGATGACATCGCATCTTTCCGACAACATGATTGTTGCCTTGCGAAATGAGGGTGACCGCGGAAGTGAAGTGTCGCCGACACGTTTTTTCAACCGCAAGCTGATCATTCCCACATTGTCTGCTCCGTGCGAATATCCGCGCGTGTTCTATGTTGCCAGTGTGCATTTTGTAGAACGCATTTTCGGTTATGCGGTGCTTACTTACGGTGATTCCCCGCGTAGATACGAGAAGCATTTCGGCCCATGGCTGAGAAAGCTGGCTACCGCGCTCGAGGTTCAGAGACGCATGCTGATCTTCCAGGATGCTGCTCTTGACACGAAGAACAGAGATTCCGTGACGGGTCTGTATAACTATATGGGCTGCGTGGGAGCACTGAAGGAGCAGTACGAGCAGTATGCGGATAGCGAAATTATGCTGCGTGCGATTTCGTTGGATATCACGCATTTTTCCGAATTGAACGATGAGTTCGGTCGCGAGGTCGGTAACGACGTGCTGGTAGCGATGAGCAAGATATTGACCGAGGCGGCGAATGAAAATGATATCTGTGCTCGTGTCGGCAACGACGAATTTCTCATTGCCGGTTTCTATGAGGACGACAATGACGTTAGCGGTTTGATGACCGAGGTACATAAGCGACTTCATGATTACAATGTGTCCAATGAGGCGGGAGTTACGCTCGACATTGTATACGCTAAGGTAATAGAGCACGTCAATGAGGCATCGGATATTTCGGCGGTTTTGAGTGAGGCGGCAGGACTGAAGAGAAATATCAAGCAGAAGAAGTACGATGCAGAGTTGACAGAAGAGGATTTCGATGAAGCAGAGCGAAGAGAGGTTCTTCGTATGCTGGACGACAATTTGCTCGAGTATCATATGCAGCCGATTGTCAGCGCAAAGACCGGTGATATCTACTCGTACGAGGCGTTGATGCGTTCCGGAACCGAGAGAAAGATTTCACCGCTTGCGATCATTAAGCACGCAGAGGCAGTGGGTCGTCTGTATGATGTAGAGAAGCTGACGTTCTTTAATGTAATGCAGAAGATGAAAGAACGTGAGCAGATGTTCCATACGAGAAAGCTCTTCATCAACAGTATTCCGAAGCTTCCGCTGACGGAAAAGGATTTTGATAAGCTCGTGCTTCGCTATGGCTCGCTTATGAACAACATGGTAGTGGAGTTTACGGAGCAGACCGAGGCGAATAAGAAGCAGATTGAGCAGATTAAGGAACGTAGCCGTCGTGTCGGCTTCCGTATGGCAATTGACGATTACGGCTCCGGTTATTCGAACGTTACGAATCTCCTTACCTACATGCCGGATTACGTGAAGATTGACCGTAGCTTGATTGCAGGAATCGAGGATGATCAGAAGAAGCAGTACTTCGTAACGAATATCATCGAGTTCGCGCATGAGAACGGCATTTTCGCATTGGCGGAGGGCGTTGAGACCAGAGGAGAATTGAATACGGTAATTCGACTTGGTGTGGACTTGCTGCAGGGTTATTATCTGGCTAAGCCGCAACCGAGACTCATTGATGCCATTGATTCCGATGTACGTGATGAGATTATCGCGCTGAATTTGAAGAATCTTGAGGTACGTCAGCGTAAGGTTTACCAGGTGGAATCCGAGGCAGAGGTTATGCTGATGACGCTCGTAATGGAAGGCTATACGGAGATTATGGCATCCCATCCGGAGATGACGCTTGTCGGCAATCCGAAGATGCAGGCGGACATCGTGCTGCATGTTCCGGATAATACGACGTGTCGCATCAATTTGCGTAAGGTGCGACTGATTCCGTTCAAGGGCAGACCGTGTATCGAGATCGGCAACAGCTGTAACGTAACGCTTGTGGTTGACGGTGTGGTACAGCTTGAGAAGATGGGAATTCGTGTTCCCGAGAGTTCTTCGCTTACGATTGAAGGCGACGGTAAGCTTGTTATTGAGGCGGAGGGCGACCACGCTTATGCAATCGGCGGAGATAGCTCGCAGACCTTCGGCCGAATTGCGGTTAATATGGAAGGCGAGATGCGCCTGACACTGGACGGAGCGGATTGTATCGGTATCGGCGGCGGTTATGCCGGCAAGAATCTCGATGTTCAGATTGATAAGTGCAAGAATATGTACATTTACATGACGGGTGAGATGGCAGTCGGAATCGGAACCTGTTTCAGTGATTCGAGAGTGAACATTACGGATGCACGTGCAAAGATTGAAATCAATTCGCAAAGAGGCATCGGTATCGGCTCCGTTTCCGGTCACTCGATTATCAAGATGAAGCGGACGAAATACTCCAATGTATCTTCGGGCGATGGACAGACGGCAATCGGAACGCTGCTGGATAACGATACGAAGATTGTTATTGACGACTGCGATCTTCAGATTGAGCAGAAAGCGAAGACTTGTGCTGCGGTTGGTTGTCGATACGGAAGAGCCGATGTTCGAATCTGCGAGTCGCTGTTTAATTATCGCGTAGAAGGTGCAAAGGTAACCGGTATCGGTTCGGAGACTTTGACGGGACGTGGTCACTTTGAGACGACGGACTTCTACTTTGCAATCGCTTCCGGCAATGGCAAAGAACTCGGCTATGAGCCCGAGGATATGAGCTTCCTTCGTTGTACGACGAATTGGTAAATGCGTAGCTGTAATCTCGTGTCGATGATGAGCTCGTCATTGTAAGGCAAACGTTTGCTGTAGCAATCGGTTTGTGAAGAAGAAAAGAAGCTTGGCAAGAATTCTTGCTTGAAAAATGCAGTGCTGTCGTGGTATGATGGCACTGCATTTTGTTGTACCGAGAGGCGCGGTCGACAGGTGCAATTTGTAACAATAGAATACGCATTCAGGTGTCCTGAAAGGGTAATTGACTTGCAAAGCAACCTGCGAGCAATGCCCTTGGTCAGGGTGAAAAGGGAAACGGGTGAAAATCCCGTACGATCTCGTCGCTGTGTGAGAGGAGCAGACATCAGCCGAAAGGCACCACTGGGAAACCGGGAAGGGGATGTTGTGCGTTGATACTTGAGTCAGAAGACCTGCCTGTTTGTGAGCATGCAAAACCACGAGGACTTGGAGGAGCAAGAGATGAAGGAATTCATTCAGAAAAACAAAAAAGGACTAATTGGATTAGTCGCGCTCATTGTAGCAATCGCAGTACTAAGTGTACTGTACACTAAATTGTCCGACAAACCGGACGACGGGGAGAAGGCGAGTCCGACTCCCACAATTACCGTAGCGGAGACGCCGGGCGGCGTAGACGGCTCGGACGGAGCACCGAATTCGGGCGATAATCAGACGGACGGAAAGCCTACCGATGCGGTTGATTCGCCGACACCTACCCCGCAGCCGGCCGGAAGTAAGCAGATTACGGTGAAGGTTGTGGACAAGGACGGCAACGTGACGGAATACGTGCATTTTACCGATCAGGACTATCTGAGAAAAGCGTCAGAAGAAATCGAAGGCCTTACGATTACCGGACAGGAATCGATGTACGGCCTGATGATTGAAACAATCAACGGAATTACCGCTATTTATGAGAAGGACGGTGCATACTGGTCCATCGAAGTGAACGGTGAGTACGGAATGCACGGAATCGATGAACAGCCGGTCGCTGACGGAGATGTCTTCGCATTTGTATATACGCCTGCGTAAGAGGTGCGAAGCGTATGTCGGTAAGAAAGAGAATTGAGAACATAGCATTGATCGGAGTTATGGTGGCGATGCTGGAGGCAGGAAAGGTTGCAATGGAATTTCTGCCGAACATCGAGGTCGTTAGCCTGTTTCTGATGCTGTTCGCGGCATGGTTTGGAGCAAAAGCCTTCTGGGCAGCCATTGTGTTTGTACTTGTAGAATGCTTGAGGTATTCCTTTGGCATATGGACTGTCATGTATATCTATATATGGCCGCTTTTGGTTGCGCTGGCGCTGCTGTTTCGAAAGAGGCGAACTGTCATCACGTATGCGGTGATATCCGGAGCATTTGGCTTGTGCTTCGGAGCATTTTGCAGCATACCGTATATCGTCACAAGTGGTGTGGAAACTGCGGTGGCGTGGTGGATTCAGGGGATTCCGTGGGACATCACGCACTGCGTGGCAAATGTGGTGCTGATGTTGGTGTTGTACGAGCCGCTGAATCGTGCTATGATGGCAATAAAGAAACGATACAATATGGCTTGATGCCGAAGAGATACGAAAGAAAGGATGGGGTTTATGAAGCTACGAGTGATCATGCTTTTGTTGTTGGTGCTTGCCTTGTGCGGATGTAGCGATAAGGGAGAGGAATACAACAAGGTCGGCGAATACCCGGAAAAGGACAATACGGTCATTCCGGGCGATGGCTTTGCCGGAATCGAGGATCTTGAAGATGTCGGAGTTATCATGCCGGGCAATTCGGATTCTTCGCCTACACCGACTCCGGAGATTCCGTCGCGCACTTACATCGTTGCAATCGATGCGGGACATGGTGGTGCATGGCCCGGTGCGGAGTACGATGGTCGCGTAGAGAAGAAGGAAAACCTCAAACTCGCAAAGCTTCTGAAAGAGGAACTCGAGAGCAACTATGAGAACATCACGGTATACATGACGCGTGAGGATGATACGACGCATTCGAGTGATTTGGCGGAGGATTTGAAGCTTCGCGTAGAGCGTGCGAAGGAGGCGGGAGCCGACATCTATATCAGCGTGCATTTTAACAGCTCGGTAGAGCATAACATGCACGGAGCGATGGTGTGTATCTCGAAGCAGCCGAATGTAACGGAGGCCTCGGAGCTGCTCGCGAATTGTATCTTGAATCGTTTGGAGACCTTGGGCCTTAAGAACAATGGGCCGTACAAGCGCAATAGCACCGATACGTACGACGATAAGGGTGAGACGGTGGATTACTATGCCGTGAACCGACATGGAGCGAACAACGATCTGCCCGCCATCATCGTGGAAGGCTGCTATATGGACCATGCAACCGACATCCCGTTCATGAAGGACGATGCGGCGTTGCAGCGTTTGGCCGAGGCTGAGGCTAAGGGAATTGCAGAATATCTATTTAACTATTGCGAATAAGAACAAAAAGATAACGGAGGCTCGGTCTTAGTACCAGCCTCCGTTAAATCCTATTATCTGACCTGTTAGGTAGCTCGGCGCCTTCAGTAGTAGTGCCACCAAATCTGCAAGCTCCTCGGGTGTTGTCATACGTCCTGCGGGAATGTCTTCGCAGATTGCCGCAATGTCCTCTTCGGAAAATGCCGCGTTCATCCTCGTGTTAACCATGCCGGGGGCCACTGCATTTACCGCAATGCCACTGGGGGCAAGCTCCTTCGCAAGAGCTTTCGTCAGAGAGTCGATCGCGCCTTTCGTTGCGGAGTAGGCCGCTTCGCAGGAAGCCCCGCGCGTGCCCCATACGGAGGAGACGAACAGGATGTGTCCGCTCTTGTTGTGCACGAGATGAGGCGTGAGATGCTTAGCACATAAGTAGGCAGAGGTCACATTGCTGTCGACAAGGTGGGTCCACTGCGCATACGTCAAGTCGGAGAGAAGACCGACCTCAGAACAGCCGGCAGCATGCACAAGATAATCGATGTGTCCGAATGCGCGAACGGCTTCGCGGGTCATATTTTCGACAAATGCTTCGTCGCTCAAATCACCCAAAAAGGCAATGCAATCCGCACCGAGTGCGGTACACTGCTCCGCAACGGCATGCAGACGTTCAATGCCGCGATTGCCGAGGAGAACGAGGGAATGGCCTTCCTTTGCGAGGCGCAAGGAAATGCCTGCACCGATGTCGCCACTGGCACCGGTAATGATCGATACGTGTTTCATGTGCTTCTCCAATCCGAAATGATTGATTTTCTTACATATGCTACAGTGTAACAGATGCGCGAGCCAAATGCAAGGTGGCGTCGAAGTTGATTTGAAATTCAAAAGTGGGTATAATAATGAGGATGCTTAGTATTTGGAGGTCCATTCATGAAGAAAGCGGTCAATTTGGTTCGACTTATGATCGGTGCGGCGCTTATGGCAGCAGCTGTGAATTGCATTTTTGCTCCTATGCAGATGGTAGTAGGCGGCGTGACGGGTCTTGGTATTACGGCCAATCGTGTGTTGTCGCAGATAGAGTTTCGAGAGTTTCCGATTTGGGTGTACAACTTAGTGCTCAACGTGCCACTGTTGATTTGGGCATGGAGAAGCAAAGGCCTCTCGTTTGTCGGAAAGACGCTTGTAGGAGTAGGCTTTCACACATTGTTTTTGTGGTTGATCCCGGAGAAAGCCATCCTGGATGAGGACTATCTGTTGTCCGCAATTGTCGGCGGAGCGGTGGGTGGACTCGGAGTCGGCTATGTATTTCGCGCAGGAGGGTCGACCGGCGGTAGTGACTTGCTCAGCGCATTGCTCGCAAAGCGTCGGCCAAATGCGGCACCGGAGATATTAATGTGGATTGACGGCGCGATTGTTGCAATCGGTTGCATCGTGTTCGGTATCAACCGTGCGCTGTACGCGGTCTTGGCGGTGTTTGTTATTACGCAAGTATCGGATCGTGTTTTGGAAGGCTTCTGTTTTGCGAAGACGGTGTTTATCGTAACGGACAAGCCCGAGAAGATTTCGCAGGCGGTATTGTCTCAGGTGCAGCGAGGCGTATCCGCATGGAAGGTGCAAGGAATGTATACCGGCACGGAGAAGACGCTGTTGATGTGCGTTGTGGCCAAACGAGAGCTCGGAAAGCTGCAGGAGGTTATTACGGATAACGATAGCGAGGCGTTTGTGATGATTCAAAACTCCAGTAAAGCTATGGGAAAAGGTTTTATTCAAATTGACCAGTAAATGAGCTGTATTTTGGGCAAAACGTACGAAAGAATATATTTCGCGAGCTCGCCTATACAAATTAGACAAAAGTAGAAAAGTGAATTTGTACATTTGCGACATAGTATTTTCGCTTGAAGTGTTGTATGATAGCATCGTGTCGAGATGTGTTGTGTGATACATCTCTTTTGCAAAAAGTGACAAGAAAGCAGGAGGCATTATTATGGCAAGTTTGAAACTAGTCAACATTAACAAGACATATCCTAATGGGTTTGTTGCAGTTAAGAACTTCAACCTTGATATTAAGGACAAGGAATTCATCATCTTCGTAGGACCTTCCGGATGTGGTAAGTCTACGACTCTTCGTATGATCGCAGGTCTTGAGGAGATTACCGGTGGTGAACTTTACATCGGCGACAAGTTGATGAATGACGTTGAGCCGAAGGATAGAGATATCGCAATGGTATTCCAGAACTACGCTTTGTATCCGCATATGTCTGTTTATGATAACATGGCATTCGGTCTTAAGCTGAGAAAGGTTCCGAAGGATCAGATCGAGAAGCTCGTTAACGAGGCAGCTAGAATTCTTGGTATCGAGCAGTTGCTTGATCGTAAGCCGAAGGCACTCTCCGGTGGTCAGAGACAGCGTGTTGCCATGGGTCGTGCAATTGTTCGTAATCCTAAGGTATTCCTTATGGACGAGCCGCTTTCCAACTTGGATGCTAAGCTCCGTGTTCAGATGCGTATCGAGATCTCCAAGATTCATCAGAGACTTGAGGCTACCATCATTTACGTAACACATGACCAGACAGAGGCTATGACTCTCGGTACGAGAATCGTAGTTATGAAGGACGGTGTTATCCAGCAGGTAGATACTCCTCAGAATCTCTACGACAAGCCGAACAACCTTTTCGTAGCAGGCTTCATGGGATCTCCTCAGATGAACTTTATCGAGTCTGTTGTTGAAGTTAACGGTAGCGATGTATACCTTGTATTCGGTTCCAACAAGATTAAGGTTCCGGAAGCAAGAGCTAAGAAGCTTATCGATGGTGGTTACGAGGAGAAGGAAGTTATTCTTGGTATCCGTCCTGAGGATATTAAGGATGACGCTGACTTCATCGTTGCTCATCCGGAGTCTTCTTTCGCAGCAACCGTTCGTGTATACGAGCTCCTTGGTGCAGAAGTATTCCTGTACTTCTCCGTAGATGATTACGATATCACCGCACGCGTTAGCCCTAGCACCGCTGCTAGACCTGGTGACACCGTATCTATCTCCCTTGACCTTACGAAGATGCATATCTTTGATAAGGAGACTGAGCAGATTATCACTCACTAATCATATAACAAAGATAATGAGAAAGAGAGAAGCCTTGTGCTTCTCTCTTTTTTGTTTCTCAGAACATATTCAAAAGTACTTGAAAATGTTCTGAGGGTGAGATATAATGTACTCGACAATTGAAAGAACGGGAGCTCGTATGACGGGCTGAGAGGAGGGTATGACCCTCGACCGAGAACCTGATTTGGATAATGCCAACGTAGGGATGCCTGATACCGGGATATTAGGAAGGACGAAGTACATTGTGGGAGTTACCAAATCGGTAACTTCCTTTTTTATTGCGTTTAGGAGGATTTTTATGGTAAAGATTAATGGCGTGGAATGGAATGTTACAGGCAAAACGGTTGCGGAATATCTCGCGACTACAAGCTATGATGCGAGGCGCATAGCAGTTGAACGCAACGGAGATATCGTGCCGAAAGCGCTGTATGCGGAAACGGTGCTTCAAGATGGCGACTGTGTAGAGGTTGTCAGCTTCGTAGGAGGTGGTTGAACTGATTCCGACAATGGAAGAATGGAACAAGGCTTTGGCGGCTCGTCACGGTGAGCGACTGCAGAAGAGGTTTGCGACGACGACGGTGGCAATCTGCGGTCTGGGTGGTCTGGGGTCCAACATTGCCATAGCACTCGCCAGAGCGGGCATCGGGAAGCTGATTCTCTTTGACTTTGATTGCGTGGAGGTTTCCAACCTGCATCGGCAGCAGTATAAGGCGAGTCAAATCGGGCTGCACAAGACTGAAGCTTTGCGAGACAATCTAAGAGAAATCGCACCCTATATTGAAATCGAGACACGAGAGATTCGCATTTCTGAGGAAAATGTGCGAGAAGAGCTGGCCGGCGCCGATATTATCTGCGAGGCATTTGACGATGCGGAATGTAAGGCGATGTTGATTAACACAGTGCTGGAAGCAATGCCGGGAAAATATCTTGTGGCTGCATCCGGCATGGCGGGGATGGGCAGTGCAAATGCCATTCAAACGCGAAGAGTGTCGCGGCGTTTTTTCCTTTGCGGCGACGGCACGAGTGATGTGTCGGAGGTGGGCGGCTTGGTTGCTCCACGTGTGATGCTCTGTGCCGCGCATCAAGCGCATACGGTATTGAGAATCGTAGCGGAACAATATGAAACTTAAAGAAAGAAGGAGATAGAGATGGATAACGACAAACTGATTATTGGCAGACATGAATTTCACTCACGGTTCATTCTCGGCTCGGGAAAATATTCGATGAAACTCATTGATGCAGCGGTAAAGGATGCGGGTGCGGAAATCATCACGCTTGCTGTCCGCCGCGCGAATACGAAGGAACAGGAGAGCATCTTGGATTACATCCCCGAAGGGGTTACGTTGCTGCCTAACACAAGCGGTGCCAGAAATGCAGAAGAGGCAGTGCGTATTGCACGACTGGCTCGCGAGCTTGGTTGTGGTAACTTTGTAAAGATTGAGATTATGAGAGATTCCAAGTACCTACTCCCTGACAATCAAGAAACGATTAGGGCTACCGAAATACTCGCAAAAGAGGGCTTTGTGGTTATGGCCTATATGTATCCCGACCTCAATGTCGCACGTGACTTGGTGAATGCGGGAGCGGCAAGCGTTATGCCGCTGGCTTCGCCCATCGGTTCTAATAAGGGGCTGGCTACAAAAGAGTTTATTCAGATTCTCATCGACGAGATTGATGTGCCGATCATTGTAGATGCCGGCATCGGCAGACCTTCGCAGGCTTGCGAAGCGATGGAGATGGGCGCTGCTGCCATCATGGCAAATACAGCACTTGCAACGGCAGGCAACCTTCCTATGATGGCTTCGGCATTTAAAGCTGCAATTGAGGCCGGACGTAAGGCATACCTTGCCGGTCTCGGAAGAGTGTTGAGTCGAGGAGCTTCCGCGTCCGATCCGCTGACAGGCTTCCTCAGAGATTAAGGAGAACGGCATGGAAAATCAGTTTTTTGTAGACTCGGAGCATTTGACGTCGGCAGCACTGGAGAAGAAGCACCGCCTTGAAACGGATCCGAGCTTTCGCAAGGATCATATGGAATACTTGCCGGGAATGGAAATCATCGAATCCGACGTTTGTGCAAATGTATTGGAGCAGATGAACTCCTACGATTATTCGAAGTATACCGCATCCGATGTCAAGGCGGCTTTGGAGCACGACGCCTGTACAATAGAAGACTTTAAGGCACTGCTGTCTCCCGCAGCCGAGCCTTTTCTGGAGCAGATGGCGCAGAAGGCGCGAGTGGAGACCGGGAAGCATTTTGGGAACACCGTCTATCTGTTTACGCCGCTTTACATAGCGAACTATTGCGAGAATTACTGTGTGTATTGCGGGTTCAACTGCTACAACCATATTAGCCGTATGAAGCTTTCTATGGAGCAGATTGAGAAAGAGATGAAAATCATTGCCGACAGCGGGATGGAAGAGATATTGATTCTTACCGGTGAGAGCAGAGGACAGAGCGACGTAGAATACATCGGCGAGGCTTGTAAACTTGCGAGAAAATATTTTCGTATGGTCGGGCTGGAGGTGTATCCCGTCAATACCGAGGAATACAAGTATTTGCATGAGTGCGGTGCGGATTACGTGACTGTATTCCAGGAAACCTATGATGCCGACAAGTACGAGCAGCTACATTTGCTCGGACACAAGCGTGTGTGGCCGTATCGTTTTGATGCGCAAGAAAGAGCACTTCGCGGTGGTATGCGCGGCGTGGCTTTTTCGGCATTGCTCGGGCTTTCGGATTTTCGCAAGGATGCCTTGGCGAGCGCATTGCACGTATATTATTTGCAGCGCAAATATCCTCATGCGGAGATGTCCCTGTCTTGTCCGAGACTTCGACCGATTATCAACAATGACAAAATCAATCCGCTGGATGTTCACGAAAAACAGCTGTGCCAGGTGATTTGTGCATACCGCATCTTTTTGCCTTATGTGGGAATCACGGTATCTTCTCGTGAAAGCGCCGAGTTTAGAAACGGAATTGTGAAGATTGCCGCTACGAAGGTTTCGGCAGGTGTTTCTACGGGTATCGGAGACCACGAGAGCAAATACAACGGAAAGGAGTCGGACGGTGTTCAGGGTGATGAGCAGTTTGAGATTGACGACAATCGCAGTCTGAATAAGATGTATCAGGATATCTCGGACGAAGGACTGCAGCCGGTTCTGAACGACTATCTGTATGTGTGAGGAGTAGAGTATGAAAAAGTTTGATCCGAGTTTGTATGTTATAACCGACAGTGCGAACTACAGCGAAGAGGAGTTCCTGCACCGGGTAGAACAGGCACTACAGGGCGGAGCGACACTTGTTCAGCTTCGCGAAAAGGACAAGTCGACGCGTGAATACATCGGGCTTGCGGCAAAGGTTCACGAAATCACAAAACGGTACGATGTGCCGCTGATTATTGATGACCGTGTTGACATAGCGTTGGCGATTGATGCGGAGGGCGTTCATGTAGGAGCCTCAGATATGCCGGTCGTAACAGCGCGCAAGCTGATGGGAGAAGATAAGATTGTCGGCGCGACCGCAAAAACCGTTCCGTGGGCAGTGGAAGCGTACGAGCAGGGGGCGGATTACCTTGGTGTGGGGGCGATATATCCTACCACCACGAAGGTGAAGACGGTACTGACATCTACAGCTACGCTTCGCGACATCTGCCATGCCGTTCCCATTCCGGCAAATGCAATCGGCGGACTCAACAAGGACAACATAGATGTTCTTGCGGGGATACCTATTGCAGGCATTTGCGTGGTATCGGCTATCATGAAGGCGGATGACCCGAAGCAGGCGGCAATGCAACTCAAAGCCAAGGCGAAGGAGCTTGGTCTGTGCTATGAGGGGCAAGCCACGTCACATAATAAGGAGTAAGAGCGATGAGAACAGCATTATCTATTGCAGGTAGTGATTCCGGCGGGGGTGCCGGCGTTCAGGCAGACATTAAGACGATGACGATGAACGGAGTCTTTGCCATGAGCGCTATTACCGCACTTACGGCACAAAATACGACCGGTGTGCGTGCGATTGAGGAATCGACGCCTGTATTTTTGGAACAACAATTGGACGCGGTATTCGAGGACATCTTTCCGGACGCGGTCAAGATCGGTATGGTAGCATCCGCTGACCTGATCTGCGTGATTGCGGATAGACTGCAATACTATAAGGCGAAAAATGTGGTGGTAGACCCTGTGATGGTGGCTACCAGCGGAGCTTCACTCATGAAAAGCGATGCGGTAAAGGTATTGATTGATTGGTTGCTCCCTCTTGCGACGCTTGTGACACCGAACATTCCGGAAGGTGAGATTCTTTCGGGGCTTTCCATTGAAAGCGAAGAGGATATGGTAGCGGCGGCAAAGAAGATCGGCGACACCTATCATTGCTCCGTGCTATTGAAGGGCGGTCATAGTATAAACGATGCAAATGACCTGCTGTATTCGAACGGAGAGTGCCGTTGGTTTTACGGAAAGCGCATCGACAACCCGAATACGCACGGGACGGGATGCACGTTGTCATCGGCAATTGCCGCGAACCTTGCAAAGGGCTATGAGCTCACAACCTCCGTGCAAAGGGCAAAGGAATACGTCTCGGGCGCACTTGCCGATATGCTAGACCTCGGACAAGGCTCCGGACCTATGAACCACGCGTTTCAATTGAACGGTCGGTTTTCGTCTTAGATGCCGCTTGAAGAATTGCAAACGCAACCGGGAATCGGTACATTATTTGTGAATCAGTGTGTTACCTGCCAGACGATAGCTCCTTACGTTTGGCACGTCTGACACGGTTGATGTGTCGCTCGAAATCGCCGCCGGCGATGAGTTCGGCTAAGACAAACTGGATGTAGGTCGGAACCGTGCAGGAGTAAAAGCCCAGCCTTTCCTCGAACTCGTGAACGAGGTGCTTCGGAAGGACCATATAGCCTACGCGTAAGCCGGGAGAGATCGTCATGGAAAAGGTGTTCATGTAGATGACGTTATCGTTTTCCGAGTTGGAGAACAAGGTTTCCTCCGGCTTTTTGGAGATGGAAAACTCGGACTCGAAATCATCCTCGATAATGTAACGATTGCTTTTGCCGGCCCAACGGAGGTATTCGTGCCGTTTGGACGCGGATGCGGACACACCGCTTGGGAAGCTACGATACGGGGAAACGTGCAGGATATCCGCTTCGCATGCCCGTAGATCGGAGCTGATGATTCCGTCATTCCCAAGGGGAAGCAGCTCGTAGGTTGTGTCGCAGGCTCGATACACCTGTTCAATCTTCTTGTACGAGGGCGACTCGATGGCATAGCGTTTGGTACGCCCTAACAGTTCGACAATCAGCCCGTAGAGATATTCCGAACCCGAACCGATGACCACCTGTTCCGGTTCCGCGTGGATTCCGCGGCTGCGGGCAAGATATCGGCTGATTTCCGCACGAAGCTCCATACAACCTGTGTTGGGAGAACGATCGAGAATCGCCTCGCTGTAATCACTCATCACCTTGCGCATCGTCTTGGCCAGCACGGAAAACGGGAATTCGGCAGTTGTCGAGCTCTCGTGGTGATAAGCGTGATGGATCGGAGGACGATCTTCGCTTGCGGAGGCGGCAAAGCCGTCGTCGGTTTGGAAGATAACAAAATAACCGCTTCGTTCCCTGGACTCGATATAGCCTTCTTCACAGAGGAGCGCATAGGCGTGTTCAATTGTTACCGTGCTGACGCCTACATCCTCCGCGATGGTTCTTTTCGAGGGGAGCTTACTGCCGGGTGGGTAAATGCCCTTCACAATGTCGTCTCGCACCTGTTTGTATAGCTGAAGATAAGCGGGAATGTCGCTTGTAGTTTCAATCTTGTATTTCATCTGGTTATATAAAGTTCTTCCTTTCTGACTATTTCGGTACAACCAAAATCATTATATAATGGCTTCGCATTAAAATCAAGGAGAAGTAGCAAAGTGTCGCATAACCGTCAGAAAAAGATAGCAGTCATCAATGATTTCAGCGGCTTTGGCCGTTGCTCGATAGCAGCGTCTTTACCGATCATTTCGGCAATGAAGATACAGTGTTGCCCGTTGCCGACGTCGATTTTTTCGAATCATACCGGATTTGATAGCTTTTTTTACACCGACTACACGGAGCATATGGATGCGTATATCGATGAGTGGGTAAAGCTCGGGTTGCATTTTCACGGCATTCTCACCGGCTTCCTCGGTTCGCCGGAGCAGATTCGCATCGTAAAGCGCTTTTTGGAGCTGTTCAAAAAGGATGACAACATTACGGTAATCGATCCGGTGATGGGGGACTACGGTAAACTGTATCCTACGTATTCGCCGTTGTTGGCGCGGCAGATGCGCGATTTGGTGCCTTATGCGGACATTTTGACGCCGAATCTGACTGAGGCTTGTATCCTTACGGAGACAGAGTACAGCCCGGATATGGGCGAAGAGGAGCTTACCGAGCTGTGCGAGAAGCTAAGCGCTATGGGACCGCAGAAGATTGTCATTTCCGGTCTTGAGCGTGGCGATGACCTTGAGAACTTCATCTTCGAAAGAGGAAAGCAACCGAAGACAATCCGTGTGCACAAGGTTGGTCCCTGCCGTTCGGGTACGGGCGATGTGTTCTCGTCCATTATTGCTGCGGATGCGGTGAACGGAGTGGATTTTGTAGACTCTGTGGAACACGCATCGGCATTTATCGCGAAGGTTTTGCGTCGCACCATTGAGCTGGATTTGCCGAAGACCGATGGCATTTGCTTTGAAGAATTTTTGCTGGAGATATAAGAGGAGCGAATCGTTATGAAAAACCAAAGGGTCAAGCTTATGTGCCTTGCAGGTATCCTCACTGCGGTGGTATTTGTGTTCACAGCCTATCTGCACATTCCGAGTCATACCGGATATACGCACGTCGGAGACGGAGTGATTTATCTTGCGGCTTGCTTGCTACCGTTGCCGTATGCGATGTTCGTCGGTGCGGGCGGAGCGCTTCTGGCCGACGTACTTACCGGCTTTGCCATCTGGGCACCGGGCTCGGTCATGATCAAGGCGTTGGCAGTGCTGTTCTTTTCGCGAAAGAGCAAAAAGATCGTGTGTCCACGCAATATACTGGCGTTGATTCCGGCATGGGCATTGTGCGTCGGCGGTTACTATCTGTATGAGGCACTGATAACCGGTAACTTCAGTTCCCCGCTGGCAGGAATTCCGGGGTACATAACGCAGTCTGTGTTGAGCAGTGTGCTGTTTGTCGTTGTCGGCATCGCGATGGATAAGCTGAATATAAAACGAACAATGAACGGAGGAAAATCATTATGATGACAATTACGTATCCGGTGAAGAACGGTATCTATGTGAATATGACAAATCGTTGTCCGTGTGCTTGCACATTTTGCTTGAGACACAACGGAGAGGGCGTGTACGGCTCGGATTCGCTGTGGCTGGAAAGAGAGCCTTCGGTGCAAGAAGTACGTGACAGCATTGACACTTGGGATTTGACGCAATACAGCGAGGTTGTGTTCTGCGGCTACGGTGAGCCGACCGAGCGCCTGGATGACCTTCTTGAGGTGGCTGCTTACATCAGATCCAAAAGCGATATTAAGATTCGTATCAATACAAATGGACTGGCTGATTTGATTTGGAACGAGAAGACGGCGCCTAAGCTGAAGGGATTGATTGATACGGTTTCGATCAGCTTAAATGCTACCAACAAGGAAGAGTACTATCAGGTGGTTCGTCCGAAATTCGGCATGGAATCGTACGATGCTATGCTGAGCTTCACGAAGGATTGCACGGAATATGTGCCTAACGTTGTGATGACGGTAGTGGACGTTGTGACCTCAAAGGAAGAGCAGGAGCTCTGCCGTGAGATATGCGAATCCGTCGGAGCAACGCTTCGCATTCGCCCTTACGAAAGCTAATCAAGTCCGATTTGGTGAGGCCGACAGGGTCTTGTAAGAGTTGATTCTCGTAGCAACATATTCTCAGAGTAACATATTCTCATAACAACATATAGAGAAACGATTGAACGATAGGCGCCGCTCGGAGAGTGGCGCCTTTTTTGTTTGTTCTTTGACGTATCATATTGCTGCAGAGAGCGGAAAAGGAAGGATTCTGACAAAATGTATAAATGCAAAAAAATGGTTGACAATACAAAAATTAAATGTGATAATATAAATGTAAAAAGTAGAATGACGATAACAAAACTACAAGGTGTGTCAATCTGCAAGGGTGAAATTACTGTTTGAGAAACAAAGAAGGAGGGTGCTATGAAAGCGAAAAAGGTTATTTTGTTGATGTTGAGTATGTTATGCCTGTTGGCTATGGTGGCGTGTGGCGGGGATTCCGACAAGCAGCCCGCTGATGACAAAGGCACCACCGGAACACCTACAGGGGAGGTGGAGGCTCCGAGAACAACACTGAAGATCGGAGCTGCTATGAGTAAGGAATGGCTGACACCATACATTGAGGGCTTCGAAGAGGCACAATCGACCTATCGGATAGAGCTTGAGACGTTTCCGCACTATTGCAGCGAGGATAATGTAAAGGCGTATACATCGAAGGTGTTTTTGGAAACGATACGTGTATGCGAGGTGGATGCATTTTGCGCCACGAAGGAGATCTACGAAGCACTGCAGGCCTTGATTCCCGAGATGCCGCAGGATAAGTGGTACGACTATTATCAGAACATGTTCCAACCGGTGGATGGTCGTGACACGAAGTACGAAACCTCTGAGTATGTTACGGTTATGCTGAATGAGTCGAAAAACGTAGAGGGTGTATGCGCATTTCTGGATTATTTGAGAGAGCATGCCGAACAATAAAATGATTGAATTGCAACGGGCGTCTGCGAAAGCAGGCGTCCGTTTTTGTTTTGTCCAAGGCAAGTCGGTCCTCCCGGATTTCTCTGAGACAGACACACTGGGTGGAAATGCAGAGTTCGACAGAAATTCAGTCATTTGCAACAAGCGAGAAGAGAAAAATAACTGTGAAAGAACTATGATTTTCGTGAAAAGTGCTTGATATTATATTACGAAAATGTTACACTATAAGCTGGAGTGGGCGGTTTATTTGGGAGTCCGACTAATCCGGACCGCTATATGTGGTATACGAGAGAAAGGTATGGTGGCAGCATGATTTCGAACCAGATTCTTCAGAGCACGATTGACGGCATGAAGTCTATCACAAGAGTAGAGCTTTGCATTATGGATACGGAGGGTACTACGTTAGCAACGACGATGGGCGATACGGAGAGCTACGAGCCGCTTATTGCAGCATTTGTACAGTCCCCGGCTGACAGTCAGGTGATTCAGGAGTACCAGTTCTTTAAGGTGTATGACGAGCAGCAGCTTGAGTTCATTTTGCTGGCCAAGGGTGAGTCCGAAGACGTGTACATGGTTGGTAAGCTTGCTACGTTCCAGCTGCAGAGCCTTTTGGTAGCTTACAAGGAGCGCTTTGACAAGGACAACTTTATTAAGAACCTCCTTTTGGACAATCTTTTGTTGGTTGACATCTACAACCGCGCAAAGAAGCTGCACATTGAAACGGAAGCGCGTCGTGTCGTATACCTGATTGAGACTAAGATGGAAAAGGATACGAATGCTCTCGAGACGGTGCGTTCTCTGTTCGCGGGAAGACCGAAGGATTTCATTACGGCGGTTGACGAGAAGAACATCATCATCGTGAAGGAGCTGAAGAAGAACGAAGGCTATGACTCGTTGATGAATACGGCTCGTGTCATCGTTGATATGTTGAATACCGAGGCGATGAGCAAGGTTCACGTATCCTACGGTACGATTGTTGAGGAGATTAAGGATATCTCTCGCTCCTACAAGGAAGCAAAGATGGCTTTGGATGTAGGCAAGATATTCTATAGCGATAAGAAGGTAGTGGGCTACAACAACTTGGGCATCGGTCGTTTGATTTACCAGCTGCCTATGCCGCTTTGCAAGATGTTCATTCGCGAGATCTTCGACGGCAAGTCGCCGGATGACTTTGACGAGGAGACGTTGTCGACCATCAATAAGTTCTTTGAGAACAGCTTGAATGTGTCGGAGACCTCCAGACAGCTGTACATCCATCGTAATACGTTGGTTTATCGTCTGGATAAGCTGCAGAAGACTTCCAATCTGGACTTGAGAGTGTTTGAGGATGCAATCACCTTCAAGATTGCCATGATGGTTGTGAAGTACATGAAGTACATGGAGAATATCGAGTACTAAGCGATTGTGACGGTGCGTTGCGAATAAGACGGTACGTTGCGATTGAGATGATGCGTTGTGAGTGTGACGGAAAATGTGTTGAGACGGTTGGAAGGTGACATAGCAAATATGTCGAATGTCGAACCGACTTGACCGGAAAGGGATAGCATGGGTGATATTTTAGATAACATAGATTTGAATTCGGAGATGACTGCACGTTCGGATGAGGACGTACTGACCACGAATGCCAGAGAACTGGATCCGCCGGTTATCGTGCTGGAGCATGTGTCGAAGGAGTACGATGGTGCCAGACAGACTCAAGCGCTGGACGATGTGTCCTTCTGCATTCGTAAGGGTGAGTTCGTATTCATCGTAGGTCCGAGTGGTTCGGGTAAGTCGACGATGATTCGTCTCTTGATGAAGGAGATTAGTCCTTCTGCCGGAAAGATTTATATTGCGGGAAAGGAACTGGCTACGCTGAAGAAGCGTCAGGTATGCAAATACCGTCGTAGCATCGGTATCGTGTTCCAGGATTTCCGCCTTCTTCCCGAGCGTAATGTATATGAGAATATAGCATTTGCACAGCAGGTAGTCGGTGCGCCGAAGCGTAAGATTCCGAGAGAGGTTTCGAAGATGTTGAATCTTGTGGGTCTTTCGAAGAAGTACAAGAATATGCCGCAGGAGCTTTCCGGTGGTGAGCAGCAGCGTGTTGCATTGGCGCGTGCACTTGTGAACAACCCGATGATTTTGTTGGCGGATGAGCCTACCGGTAATTTGGACCCGCAGAATTCGTGGGAGATTATGAGCCTTTTGGATGAGATCAATCGCAGAGGTACTACGGTAGTTGTAGTTACGCATAACCGCGAGATCGTAGACCAGATGCAGAAGAGAGTTATCTCGATGCAGAACGGCGTCATCATCGAGGATAAGAAGGGAGGCTATGGTCGTGGATAGTTTCTTTTACTGTGTCGGACAGGGCTTGAAGAACATTCGAAGAAATAAGCTCTTCTCGATTGCCTCGATTGCTACGATGACGGCATGTCTGTTCTTGTTCGGTATCATGTACTTTGTATTGGTAAATGTACAGTATATGATTCTCGAGGCTGAGAAGAACGTCGGTGTGACGGTATTCTTTGACGAGGGAACGGACGAGGAGTTTCATAAGAACGTACTTCTTCCGCAGGTTCAGGCTATTGACGGTGTAAAGAAGGGCGGCGTTGCTTACAAGAGTGCCGAGTCTACTTGGGAGGAATATAAGCAGACGCATTTGAACGAGGACGTTGTAGATTCCTTCGGACAGGATAATCCGTTGGCGGATTCGGCATCGTTTATTGTATATTTTGATAACGTAGAGGTTCAAAAGGAAGCGGTAGAAGAGATTCTTCAGCTTGAGGGTGTTCGTAAGGTGAACGACACCGAGGACCTTGTAAATACTCTTTCTAAGATCAATCGTGGTCTTAGTATCGGTTCCGTTGTGTTGGTAGTACTCTTGCTGTCGATTGCGGCGTTTTTGATCAGTACGACCGTTACGATGGGCATTTCCGTTCGAAGAAGAGAGATATCTATTATGCATTTGATCGGAGCGACCGACATCTTTATTCGTGCACCGTTCTTGGTAGAGGGTGTTACAATCGGTCTGCTCGGAGCGTGCATTCCGGTATCCGTTTTGTATGCTTTGTATTATAAGCTGGTAGATTTGATTGCCTCTAAGTTCTCAAGCGTCATGGCGGTTATGAACTTTGTTCCGGTCAAGGAAGTGTTCTTTGTATTGGCACCGGTATCGTTGTGTATCGGTGTAGGTATCGGATTTTTGGGAAGCTATTTTACTTTGAACAAGCAGTTGAGAGAGTTCAGACAGATGTAGTGATTCATTCGCAAGGAGGTATGGAATGAAGAAACATGTAGTACGAAACGTAGTGGTTGCATTGGTGCTGGCGATTGTCGGTGCGGTAGCGATTCCTACAATACAATTGGCATTGAGCCCTCAGAAGCAGAATAAGCTCGTGGCTCACGCTTCGTTGGCATATCGCTTGGACAATTTGTTCGGTGGTCAGGTGCTGAAGAAGACGACGGCGGAGAAACTGAAGGAAGCGGAAGAGAAGAAAAAAGAGCTGGAAGCGCAGAAGAATAAGTACCAGGCCGAGTTGGATGCAATGCAGACCGAGTACGACGATTTGCGTGACTATATTCAGGAGATGGATACCAAGCAGAATGAGATTATGACCGACATGCTTGAAATCGAAGCCGAGCTCGTGGAGTTAAATGCCGAGCTTACCGAAGCCAAGGCGAACCTTGAGGTTGCCGAGCAGGTGCAGGCTAAGCAGTATGAGAGCATGAAGAATCGTCTACAATACATTTACGAGAATGGAGATGTAACTTACATCGAGATTCTTTTGAGCTCTAAAAGTCTTTCTGATTTGCTGAATCAGATGGAGTATGTCGAGAAGATTACGGAGTATGACAACAAGCTTTTGACGCAGTATATTGAAGCAAAGCAGAAGGCGGATGACCACCGCGCGTTCTTGGAGGCTCAGATTGATACGGTAGAGCTGACGCAGGAGATGTACGAAACCGATCTTGCTTATGTCGAGGAAGTGAAGGAAATCAAGGGTGCAGCCGTTGCCGAGTACGAAGAGAAGATGGGCGCACATCATGAGATTCTCGAGGAATACCTTGACGAGATTGCCGAGCAGAAGTTGACGATCGAGGAGATCGAGCAGCAGATTGCGGAAGAAATCAAGAAACGCGAAGAGGAAGAGAGGCTACAGCAGCAACAGCAGCAGAGCGGTGGCAACAAGAACGATTATTCCGACGTTCCGAATACGGGCTACAACAATGCGGAGAATATTCCGAAGACCGATGAAAAGGATCCTTCCAAGATGATCTGGCCGCTTCCGGGCGACTCCTATGTAGGAGATGGATTCGGTTACCGTGTACCGCCGTGTCCGGGTGCGAGCACGTACCATAAGGGTGTCGATATCGGTGGTAAGATGGGAGCACAGATTGTTGCTTCGCTTGCCGGAACCGTATACCAAGCATCTTGGAATAGTACGGGTGGTTATCACGTATATATTGACCATGGTAATGGGTATATTACTAGATATCTGCACTGTTCTAAGTTGTTAGTGTCTACGGGCGATTACGTACAGCAGGGCGAGGTCATCGCACTTTGCGGTTCGACGGGAGTGTCGACAGGAGCGCATTTGCATTTCAGTGTGTACAAGAACGGCGTGCCTGTTGATCCTATGAAGTATATTAAGTATTAGAATTCATGGCCGGTCGCAGATTTCTGCGACCGGTTCTATATAGGAAAGAGGTAGTGAATTGAAAAAGACGTTTTGGTTGGGACTGCTTACGGGAGTGCTGTTTTGTACGTTGATGTTTGGTCTGGCGGCATGCGCATTTGTGAACAAGGGAGACGATGAGTATCAAAAGAGCGAGATTGTGATCACCGGCAACGAGATGGTGGATGCCCTCAATCGGCTCGGATATCAAGACAAAGTGAACTCGTTGGCTGCAATGCTGGATTACTATTACTACGAGGATTTTGACGCAGAGCAGCTCGCAGATGGTATCTATGCAGGACTTGTCTCGAGTCTCGGCGACATTTACACAACGTATTATACTCCTGAGCAGTACAAGGAGTTTATGGAGTCCTCGACGGGCATTTACGCCGGAATCGGCTCTAGTGTGACACAGGATGCGGAGGGCAACATCACGCTCGTAAAGCCGTTTAAGGGCGGTCCGGCCTATGAGGGTGGACTTTTGCCCGGTGATATTATTGTGGAGATTAACGACGAAAGCGTATCAGGACTAGACCTTACCGGTGCGGTCAATAAGATTAAGGGCGAACCCGGTTCGACCGTAAAACTCAAGATTTACCGTGCGGGCGAGCTGGACTATCTGGAGTTTGAGCTGGTACGTGCGAACATCGAGGTTCCGACGGTGGAATATCAGATGCTCGAGGACGGAATCGGTTATATCTACGTGATGGAGTTCGACGAGGTGACAGAGGAGCAGTTCTTCTTGGCGGTGGATGCGCTGGAGGAGCAGGGCATGAAAGCGCTTGTTGTGGACGTCAGAGACAATCCCGGTGGTATGCTGACGACGGTATGTGCGATGCTGAGCCGCATTCTTCCGAAGGGCGAGCTGTTGCTCTACACGGAGGACAAATACGGACAGAGCGAGAAGTACTATTCGGACAAGAGCGAAACCGTTGAGCTTCCGATTGCAGTTGTCATGAATGGTGCGAGCGCCAGCGCTTCCGAAGTGTTTGCGGGTGCGCTTCAGGATCACGACAAGGCGATATTGGTAGGAACGCAGAGCTTCGGAAAGGGCATTGTGCAGTCACTCGTTCCGATTCGCGACGGCTCGGCCATCAAGGTGACGGTATCGAAGTACTTTACGCCGGACGGTGTGAATATTCACGGTACCGGACTCACGCCGGACATCATTGTTGAGCTGGATGATGAGCTTCGCGGACAGGCGAGCATTCCGGTTGAGGATGATAATCAGATTCAGGCGGCAGTGGACGCATTGAAGGATCAGCTGAAATGACGATACGGGCGGGCATCTTGCGAGGTGTCCGCCTATTGTTATACGCCAAAACATAGTGAAAATGCAGTGAAAATGCAGTGAAAATGCATAGCAAAATGCTCTTGCATTTTTCGCAACGCTGTGGTAGAATTCCCTTGTGAACGGACATATGTTTTCCTGAGACAAACAAAAACACGTGAGAACGCAAGGAAAGGTGGTGGCGTGTTGCATTCAGAAGAATTGTTTATCGTACATAGAAAAGCACTCCCTGAGGTTCTGCTCAAGGTAGTGGAAGCGAAGCGCAGATTGGCGTGTGACAAGAATCTGACGGTGCAAGAGGTAACGGATGAGGTACAGCTCAGCAGAAGTTCCTTTTACAAGTACAAAGACGACATTACGCCGTTCCACGAGAACTCGCGTGGAAAGACGTTGAATGTCATGCTTCAGGTGGAAGATGAGCCGGGACTTCTTTCGTCCATTTTGATGGAGATTGCAAGATGTCGCGCCAACGTGCTTACGATTCAGCAGAGCATTCCGACCGGTGGAATCGCCTCTGTGGCGCTTGGTTTTGAAATATTACCGGACACGGCGGAGATCAGCGAGCTTTTGGACGGCATTAAGAATATCCGCGGTGTGCATTATTTGAAGATTCTCGGAATCGAATAATTCGACGACGCGAAGAAATATGATAGAAATGAGGTAACAACAATGAAGGTGGCTATTTTGGGATACGGTACGGTAGGTTCCGGTGTCTTTGAAGTAATAAGGGAGAACAGTGAGATCATCGAGAAAAGAGTGGGAAGACCGATTGAGGTGAAGTATGTACTCGATCTGCGTGATTTCCCGGGGGATCCGGTGGAACCGTATCTCGTGCACGATTACAGCCCGATTATCGAGGATCCCGAGGTGGAGATTATCGCCGAGGTAATGGGCGGAGTGAATCCG
>JAZODS010000171.1:0-2338 GCA_045597165.1 Lachnospiraceae bacterium
TCAGCTCTCGCGGGTAGTATTTGCCCATGCCCTTCATGCCGAGACTGCGAAGCAGCTCCTTCGCACGACGCTGCTTTTCCTTCGCCGACATAAAGCGATGGAAAAGGGGCAGCATAATATTCTCATATACGGTCATGTCCTCTACGAGCAACGGCTCGCGAGTGATCACGCCGACTCTGCGTCTGCGGTGCTTTGCCATTGCAAATGGATTCTTCAGCTGCAGCGGCTTCCCGTCAATCGAATACGTTCCCGAATCCGGAAGCGACATTCCGCTGAGGATATTCATAAGCGTTGTCTTACCGCTTCTCTTCTTTCCGACAATGGCAACCATCTCGCCATCCTCTACTCGCATAGAGAATCGATTCAGAATCTGCGTGCGGCCATTGCCAATGCCAAATGCCTTGTTGAGTGCACGTACTTCTAATGCCATTCTCTCACCCCCTATACTCTGCGAAACATCTTGCCGAAGTCGCGCAGCAGGATTCTCACTGCATTTGCAATCGTCGGAAGAGCGATCGCAACGATGTTCCATTTGATAATTCCGGCCATGCCGATCATGTTCAGCTGCAACAGCTTGCAGATGACAAAGCTTACCGCAAAGCCAAGTGCGGTTGCCATCGCGAAGAGGATAATGCCCTCCATCAAGAACAACAGCATCACTTCGACAGTGGACGTTCCCGTAAGAACAATAGCCGTATAATATTCCACGCCTTTTCTCAGCTTAAAGAAGAAGTACAATGCGAGCAATACCATACCAACGATATAGCCGATTTCGGAAATCTTCTTCATCTGCGACTGCTTCGCCTGCACATTTTCACGGTACAGGATGCTGTCCGTCGCATCCGCCTCGCGAACCGTATAGGTCGTAATGGCGTCGATGTTCTTATTCTCAAGATAGAAGTTCTTCCAAGACGCTTCCACGTGCTTCGCGAGCTCGCGCTGAGACTCATTTGCCGTCAAGGTCGTCTCAAAATAACCGCGGTTTTTAAGGAAGAGAATCGAGAACAGCTTCGTGCGCTCCGTCACGCTGTAATTCTTCTGAGGCTCCTCCGGCTCCGGTTCGGGTGCCGGTGCATCAGGCAGATTCGCATCCTCGCCGTCCGTCTCTCCGGAATCGGGAGTCACCGTTCCGTTCGGCGCACCGGGTACTACCTCTGCGTACATCTCTTCGTAATCGGGCTGGAAGAACACAAGATAATCGTCAAGCACGATTTCCTTGCCGTTCACCATATAGGTCGTTCCGGCCTCCAACGCACCCGTGCAAGTATAGCTCAGCTTGCCATCGCCGCTGATTGCCTCAACCGCGCTGCCCGGTCGATACATGTTCTTCGCAAGGTAGTTGCTTCCGAGCACAACGCAAGAGAAATTCGGATTCTTCTCGTTCTGTATCATCTTCTGTAGCCATTCAGGCGCAGTCTCCGCCTCGTCCATCAGCTCTCTCGAAAGCCAAATGCTCTTAACGCCGCGGAACTCCTTTTCGTCTTCTACCAAAACCGGAACGTCCAAGGTTGTATCGCAAAATGTCGATTCCGCCGTCAAAAGTGCATTGCTTATGTATACCGCCGACTCCGCCGTGTCGAGCGGTTTTTCTTTTCCGCCATAGAGCGTGTCCATATTGTCAAGCGGACACACGATATAATAATCGAGCGTAACGTTCTTGCCCTCGAGCTCCGCACTCGCGCCCTTGCTCAGAAAGCCCTTCACGTAAGCGTCGAGCTCGCCGTAGCCCGTGTGAACCTTCATCACGTCGCCCGCCTTGTAATCTGCCTCAAAGCCTGCGCCGAGCACGACAAACATCTTGTTCGTATAATCATTCGGGTAAGCAAACAGACGCTCTGCAATCATTCCGAGCGAAGCTTCCTTCACAGCAATCTCGTCCATCCAAATCGCATTTAACTTACTGTACGTGCTGCCCTCGATATCCACTTCTTTGTTGGAGGCAAATGCATCCGTGCCGAAGCCGACAATCGCCTGCTCCGTTCCCATGTAAGAGCGTACGTGGAGATTCTGCACGGCAATCTCTCGGTAGGTCATCCAGTCAGCGCTGTGCAACGCCTGATTCATCAAAATCTCTGCCTTGAGGTCCGCATCATTTACCGCCGCCATGTCGTCGTAATAGCCCGCCACCTTGAACTCCTTCTTCGTGGTGGAAGGAGCGCCGTAATCACTCGGGAACGAGCTCTTCAGCTCCTGCAGTACGGTTCCTTGGAACAGCCAAAGTGCCGCCATCGCCACAAACCAGACAAGCATTAAAAAAAACAGATGTCTTCGCAGCTTCATCGAATATCTCAATTCCTTAATAAATCGCCCCATGAGTTAGCCTCCTATTCTATACTAA
>JAZODS010000172.1:0-1944 GCA_045597165.1 Lachnospiraceae bacterium
CGATATCTTGCTCATTTGTTTGTTCCTTCCAAATCAAGTTTTTGGCCGCACAGCATACAATACGGTGGTTTAACTGCTCGATTGAAGTAGTTGATAACCGATTGTTTGCAGTTAGGGCAGCAAAGGCGGGACGCATGAGAAAACTCGAAGCCGTCGTATGCCTTCATGATTGGCTGTATCGGAATCTGCTTCTCAAGAGCCTCGGCCGCAGCCTGGCATGTCAGGTACACTTCGTAGATCTCCTCATTCTTTTCTTTGAGCTGTTCCGGCGTTAGGGCCTCCCCGGTGTCCGGATCAAACAAGCTCATACCCATCTTGGCTTTCAACCGTTGTATTGCTTTCTGTGCCGTCATAATTGCTCCTTTCTATTTGTCTATCACACTGTACTTCATCACATCAGACTCAATGTAGAACTCGTCGCTATACACTTCTGCGTCTTCATCGGTACACACCTTCAGTTCCTGAAGCGCTGTTCCCGCCTTCTCGACTGTTATCTTCCAGATGCCCGGTCCGTTAACCGGATAGCTAACAAGTGCAACCGTGCCATCCGAGAAAAAGATTCTTACATCCGCGTCATAGCACCCTATTTCATCATCTTTGCCATTGGTGCTCTCGATGACTACAAGGTCATCGCTGGCCCCGAAAACTCTAAGCATTACTCTACCTCCTCAATCACATCTGGATTCATGACTAGGATGCTGTCGCAGTCCCAGCCGTATAATGCGTGATACAAGTTCTCGATACACTCCACTTCTACTGCATCATAACCCATGCGCACCAGTTCCTCGAAGTCAAGGCACACCCGGCTTGGCGACATATACTCCAACTCGAAAGCAGTGTCTGTATTATGCGGCAACCCTTCGAGGTCGTCACACGTAAACAGTCGTAGTATCTTGGTCCCATCCTTCAGCTGAAAGCGGAAACTATTCTCCGTACTGCATACACGAAATTCATTATCCTTGCACCAGTCCTTCCATCCGTGTTCTGCATCCACCGGACTCGCCCACAGGCCACCTTCTCTAGGCTTCGTAAAGGTTACGTTCCGGCTTACGTTCTTAATCGGCCTGAACTTCTCTCTGTCATACTCTTTTGCACCATAGTGTACGTATACTTTTTTCTCACTCATATTGTTCACCCCTTCAAAAGACTTTCTCACTCCGCGTGAACAATAATCGTTCGAACTGAAGTTGTACCCCACATGTCTATCTTCGTGAGGGTGTTTCAACCTGAAGCAAAACTTGGTCGGTGCAAGATACTCTCCTTCGCGATACCACTTGCAATCCTTGCACCGCACCACTTTTACCAAGTCCGGTTCCGGCAACTTTATTGCTGTTAATTCTATCTGTGTTTCATTCATCTTGATTCACCTCTTCAAAATATTTGAGCACTGCAACTACAAGCTGCACTGCCAGCGGATGCCGCCTCGACTTCCGCTCTATCTCTCTCGCTTCGCTCATCAGCGACTCCCACTCCGCATCCGTAAGCGGAGTCTTGCCATTGTACCGCACGATCAGCGACTGAATATGCGATATGATCCATTCGACTTGTGCCTGGCTGATTAACATGACAACTCCTCCACGTGGATCCAAATGCCGGGCGGGGTCGAGACGACCCAAAACTTCTCGATGATTTCGGAGCACACCAGAGCATCGTCTGGCCAGAAACCCGAATCCGTCATGCAGTCCTTCAGAAGCTTCTGCAGGTTGTCGGTATCGGGCTTCGTTGTCTTCCATTCACCGTCTTGGTGCTTCCCGTTGGACGGGAACAACCACTTGACCATGAGTCTGATCGGACCGCTCATCGGCTCCGGCGGACGGTGCTTTGCGAGATGCGCCATAAACTTGTCCCGTGCGTCCTTCAGCTCCGGCGGTTCATATATCACCGGTTTGCCACGAACGACTCGTGTCTTCTTCTCTTGGTGCGTTACGGTCGGCGGCACCATCG
>JAZODS010000173.1:0-19663 GCA_045597165.1 Lachnospiraceae bacterium
AGCCCATCTTAGGTACATACGATACAGCATACTAACCCAGTCACAGGCCTCAGTACCTCCCTGTCCCGCATGTAGGGTAAGCACCACATTGTTTGAATCAAATTCACCGGACAACAGGGTCTTTATCTTAAAGGCATCAAAGCTTGTCTTAAAATCTTCCACAAGCTCCAAAACCTCTTCAACCAAGCTATCATCCTGCTCCTCCTCGGCCAGGATAATCATAGTTTCTGCATCCTCATATCGGGTCATTATGTTCTGAAACTCTTCTATAGTTCCCTTTAAGGCCTTAAGCTCCTTCATAACCCGCTGGCTTTCCTCTACATTATCCCAGAAGCCGGGCTGTTCAAGTTTTCCCTCTAAAAGCTCTATCTGCATGGACTTACCAGCTATGTCAAAGTGAATCCCTCACTTCATTAAGTGGAGTCTTATACTCACCTAGTATATATTTGTACTGGTCTAACTCTATCACTTACTCACCTTCTTTAAAATGGTTTACTTTCCGCAGCAAACCTTATACTTCTTTCCTGAACCGCATGGGCATGGGTCGTTACGTCCTATCTTTGCCGCATCTCTTTTTACAGGTCCCTGCTTAAGAGAAGCATCTCTGTTTGTTCCTGTTACCTTAGCAACCTCCTCACGCTCTACCTTCTGCTCAATGCGTACATGAAGCAGCATGCGTGTCGTATCCTCGGCAATGGCATTGATCATAGCATCGAACATATCAAAGCCTTGGAACTTGTATTCCTGTACCGGACTATTCTGTCCGTAAGCCTGCAAACCGATACCCTGGCGGAGCTGATCCATGTCGTCGATGTGGTCCATCCATTTGCGGTCGATGACCTTCAGCAAAATGACGCGCTCCACTTCACGGAACTGTTCGATATCCGGGAATTCCTTCTCCTTCGCCTCGTATGCAGCTACCGCAGCAGCCTCTGCCTTTGCAACAAGGTTCTTGCGCTTCATCGACTTCAGTTCGCGATAGCGCAATACAATCGGCTCCATCGGAACGATAGACAGAAGCTCACGATTCACAGCTTCCATATCCCACTCTTCGGGCAGGAGCTCGTCGGAAACCAGACCATTTATCGTATTGCCTACCGTACGCTTCACCATATTGATGATGTAGTCGCGCATGTTCTCGCCATCCAATACACGGCGACGCTCTTCGTAAATCAGCTCACGCTGCTCGTTGTTGACCTGATCGTACTCCAGCAAGTTCTTACGAATGCCGAAGTTGTTATCCTCAATCTTCTTCTGCGCTCTTTCGATAACGCTGCTGAGCATCTTATGATGAATCTCCTGTCCGTCGTCCAAACCGAGTGTCTTGAACAGACCCATCATACGCTCCGAACCGAACAGACGCATCAAATCGTCCTCAAGGGAAATGTAGAAGCGAGATTCACCCTTGTCACCCTGACGACCGGCACGGCCTCGCAGCTGGTTGTCGATACGGCGGGACTCGTGACGCTCGGTACCGATGATCTTCAGACCACCAACCTCCAGCACGCCCTCGCCGAGCTTAATATCGGTACCACGACCGGCCATGTTCGTAGCGATCGTAACGGCACCCTTCTGACCTGCATCTGCGATGATCTCCGCCTCGATCTCATGGTACTTCGCATTGAGCACCTTATGAGGAATGCCACGCTTACGCAACGCAGTACTCAAATCCTCCGATGCCTCGATGGTAATCGTACCGACCAGAACCGGCTGTCCCTTTGCATGCGCCTCCGCAACAGCATCTACGATAGCCGCCATCTTCTCGCGCTTTGTACGATATACCGCATCGTCGTAATCGATACGCTGTACCGGGCGATTCGTCGGAATAGCCACAACGTCCATTCCGTAAATCTCACGGAACTCCTTCTCCTCGGTAAGAGCGGTACCGGTCATACCACACTTCTTCTCGTACTTGTTGAAGAAGTTCTGGAATGTGATCGTCGCAAGAGTCTTGCTCTCACGCTTAACCTTTACGTGCTCCTTTGCCTCGATAGCCTGGTGCAAACCATCGGAATAACGACGTCCCGGAAGAATACGTCCGGTAAAATCGTCTACAATCAATACCTGATCATCCTTAACAACATAATCGTGATCCTTCTGGAACAGATAATGTGCACGAAGTGCAAGAATGATGTTGTGCTGGATCTCAAGATTCTCCGGGTCTGCCAGGTTCTCAATCTTGAAGAACTGCTCAACTCTACGCACACCTTCCTCTGTAAGGTTAACGTTCTTATCCTTCTCGTTAACTACAAAGTCGCCTTCCTCCTGCGCTTCTTCGCGCATCAGCATATCCATCTTGGAAAGCTCCTTCTCGCTACCCTTTCTCAACTGGCGAGCCAAAATGTCGCACACCTCGTAGAGCTTCGTCGACTTACCGCTCTGTCCGGAAATGATGAGCGGAGTTCTGGCCTCGTCAATCAATACGGAGTCGACCTCATCGATTACGGCAAACGGAAGACCTCTCATTACAAGGCGTTCCTTGTAGATTACCATGTTGTCACGCAGGTAATCAAAGCCGAATTCGTTGTTCGTTCCGTACGTAATATCACACGCGTATGCAACGCGACGTTCGTCATTAGACATGCTGTTCAAGATACAGCCGACGGTCAAGCCGAGGAACTCATGTACCTGACCCATCCACTCGGAGTCTCGCTTTGCAAGGTAATCGTTGACGGTAACTACGTGTACGCCCTTTCCGAGAAGCGCATTCAAATAAACCGGGAACGTAGACACGAGCGTCTTACCTTCACCGGTACGCATCTCCGCGATACGTCCCTGATGCAATACGATACCACCCATCAACTGCACGCGATATGCACGCTGACCCAAAGTACGCTTTGCAGCCTCACGCACTACCGCATATGCCTCCACAAGCAAATCGTCCAAAGTCTCGCCTGCCGCCAAGCGCTCCTTGAACTCCGTCGTCTTATATCTCAGCTCACTATCGGAGAGCGCTTCATACTGCGGCTCAAGTGCCTCAATCTGATCCACCAACGGTGTGATTCGCTTTACCTCTCTCTCACTGTGAGAACCGAAAATCTTCTCAACTAATCCCATATATCTCAACCCTTTCTTCTCTGTTCCGCACGCGTAGCGGTCCTCTCGTATCCAATCTCGCAAAATGCAAGCGATACTTCATTTTATTGTACCACATTTTTGGAACGAAAGCAAGTTTTTCTACGTAATAGAGGGGCCTCTTCAAACGCTTCCATACGCCACCGTGTTGTAAAAAACGTCGGCATATTATTTTCGCACAATTGCCACTACAGACATGAATTGTGTGTCCTTTTTTTCTCGTTTTCAATCAATGCTTTTTTCACCATATCGAAAATGCGTTTCCGTTTTTTCGACAAAACTATCAGTTCTAACAAAACAAACTTTCGTTTTTTCGACAAAAAAATTGTACTACACAAATGGAAGCGAATTGTTGATAACGTGAATAACTCTGTGCATAACCTTGTATTTTAAGCAAAATCAACGGTTTATTTTTGTTGATAACTCGTCTCGGGTCGATTTTATCCACAAAAACCAGTGAGATTCCTTGTGGATTTTTTCGGATTTCGTTTGTGCAAGATAACAAACGGCGCATTTGTCAACAACAAATTTCAAAAACGTAAAGTTTCTATATTCGCGAAACTTTCGAACTCTTTTAGTTTTTTACATATGCAATTAATGACATCTCCCCAGTCATTTTTGCGACCTATCTTTCATTTTTTGTCTGTTTTATATTTTTCGTTGCACACCCCGTCACCTTTCCGATTTCCCCGATGATAATTGAGACTTGCGTCCCTTCTGCGTCGCGATCAGAGCATCCATGTCGCACCGGTTATCCACAACGCGGTTAATCAACATTTTGTGGAATTCTTGTTGAAAACTTGGTGTGGTGTTGTTGGCAAACGTGTAACAACCTGTCCTTCCCTCGTTACGCCGGTCCCCTCGCGACGTATTTGCACATGGCATATGCCGTCGAAAAAAGTTCATCAAAAAAGGGACGAGAAACCTCTCGTCCCAAAAATCCTTATCACCGCGTTGCTTGCTGCGCTGCGCTACCACCGACGAGCTCTGCTCGTCTAACACTGCAGCGCTCTGCGCTGCTATCACCGGCGCCTTAGGCGCCTATCACCGCGCAGCTGCGCTGCGCTATCACTCCACCAAATACTGTTCTGCGCAATAAATCGCATTTGCACCATCCGCTGCCGCGGTTACTACCTGTCTCAACGGCTTCGTACGCACGTCGCCGGCTGCGAAGATACCGGGCACCTGCGTTGCACAATTCTCGCCTGCAATGAAGTATCCCGACGGATCGCACGGAATCTTGTCCTGCCAACCCAGATTGTTCGGAAGCGTTCCGACTGCGATAAAGACACCATCCGCACGCTGCGTGCTGCACTCGCCGGTTTTGGTGCTCTTCAGCACGATTTCCTGCACCATACCGTCTCCGCGAATCTCTTCTACAACTGTATCATAAGCAATTTCCACGTTCGGAAGCGACTCCAGCGTCGTGCACAGATTCTTCGATGCACGAAGCGTATCTCTACGGTGAACAAGCGTTACCTTCTTACAGCCTCTCGCAAGAAAAATAGCGTCTTCTACAGCTGTGTTGCCGCCACCGATTACAAACACCTCACGGTTTCTGAAAAATGCTCCGTCGCAGGTCGCACAATACGATACGCCCGCACCTACGAATTCCTCTTCTCCCTTGCAACCGAGCTGTCTCGGATTCGCACCGGTAGCAATCACAATCGTGCGAGTCTGCAACGTCTTGTCCTTATCGAGCTTCAGCTCAAAGCCCCCCGGAATTGCAACAAAATCATGCACCGTATCCATTACAATCTTCGCACCGCATGCCTCGCTATGCTGACGGAAGCGCTCTGCAAGCTCAAAGCCGCCCGCATTCGGAATGCCGGGATAATTGTCTACCTCAGACGTATTCAAAATCTGTCCGCCGCTCATCGCCTTCTCAATCACTACAAAATCCAGCTCAGCTCTTGCCGCATAAATCGCCGCAGCCATACCTGCGGGGCCGGAGCCGATAATCACCACATCAAGCATCTACGTCACCTCTCAAAATCTCTATCACTAGTCACGTCAAGCCATCAGCTCACTCGCAACTATATTCGCAACCAACCAAATCACCGCTGCCAACAAAGGAATCGTAATCAGCTTCACAAGCTTCTTGAATCGACCCTTTTCCTTCAGTCCTTCAACCAAATGCTCGTAACGACCGCAGCGCTTCGCAATCTCGCGATACACGACTACCGCAAGTGGCGTGAATATGAGCGCCGGTACGAGATACGTCATCACCATCGGAAGCGTTATAATCTCTTCCACCTGCTCAAGCTCCATCCCCATGCCCTCAGGCGTCGCATTTTCCAAAAGGGCCTGCAGCTTCGGCAGAATGTACATTAACACAACCGAGGTGCCGTTGATCGCAAAATGCATCAGCATACTCGAAAGCAATGTGCCCGTCGCCTCTACCATCATCGCAAATGCAAAGCCAAGCACGAAGGTATATACAAACTGATTCAGATTGCCGTGCATCAGGCCAAACAAAAACGCAGACAGCAACGCACCCATCAGCGGCGAGGTCTTGCGATATTCCTGAAAGAATACACCGCGGTAGATAACCTCCTCGTGAATGGCCGGAATGACTGCCACGCAGATCAACATCACCAGAAACGGCGTCTCTTCCGATATCGACAGCATGGAATCCGTTACTGTATAATCCGTAAACAGAAGTGACAATGCGTTGAGAAACGTCATCAGCGGGGAAAGCAGCGCCGTAAACAAAAGCACCAGCACTCCGGTGCCAAACGACATTCCGTTCACGGAAAGCACTTCTCCAATCGGCTGCTTCAGCCATAACAGATAGCATATGCTCGGTAAGATGAGAACAACCTGCACGATAACAATCTGAAGCAAATCATTCTTAACCAACTCGACCAGTGTGCCACCAAGATACACATACGCCAGCAAGGTAAGAAGATACAGCAAGTTCACAATTCGAATTCGAGGTTTGTTGTCCATCGTGCCGCCTCCTATCCACACCGGTGCATTCCTTAGTATCTTCATAAGTTACTCATCCTATTATACGATTTGCGTTTTTGAATGTCAACGATTCCTTCGGTTACAGCGGCAAAATTAAACTTTGCTATTGCATTTTCCCAAGCAGTGTTATACTCTAAGTATCAGGCCATACAATGGCTGTCTATACTATAGAACGGAGAAACCATATGGAACTCGGAAGAATTCAGACACTCAAGATTGAAAAACTCGTACCGCACGGTGCGTATCTTATTCCTACGGAGGAGGCCTTGCCGCCTCTGCCCGACATTTTTCAAAATGCCGATACCGTAATCGATGCGGCGCACATCCTGCTGCCTTCGAATCAGCTTTCCGGCGAAAAGCCCGGAGACGTTGTTACGGTATTTCTTTATAAGGACTCTCAGGATCGTCCCATCGCCACAAAGCAGCTGCCTAAGGTTTCGCTCGGTGGCGTTGCCGAGCTTACCGTTACGCAGGTGAATCGCGTCGGCGCATTTTTGGATTGGGGACTTGCAAAGGACCTACTGCTGCCGTATCGTGAGCAGACGAGACCGGTTGGCGAAGGCGATACCGTGCTCGTTGCCCCTTATGTGGACAAGAGCAGCCGCCTCTGCGCAACGATGAAGGTGTATCCTTATCTTCGCACCGACTCTCCTTATAAGAAGGATGATCGCGTAACCGGCCAGGTGTACGAGACAAGCAAGAATTTCGGTGCATTTGTTGCCGTAGACAATTGCTATTCCGCCTTGATCCCCGCAAAGGACCTCTTCTTCCCGCTCGCACCGGGTCAGCAGATTGAAGCCCGCGTTGCTAAGGTACTCGAGGACGGCAAGCTCACATTGAGCATCCGTGAGAAGGCTCATGTGCAGATGGACGGCGATTCCCGCCTCATCCTTTCCGCACTTCGCTCCGCCGGCGGCTTCCTGCCGTACCACGACAAGAGCGATCCGGAGGAGATTCGCGCTCGCTTCGGTATGGGCAAGAACGCATTTAAGCGCGCAATCGGTCATTTGTATCAGGCACGCCTCATCGTCATCGCGAACGACGGCATCCGCCTCACAAAGCAAGATTAGGCCGAGCAATTAAGAATAACCGCTACCGATACAGATGGTAGCCACCATGACCTGCTCCACTCCCGCGCGAAGCAACACGCGAGTGCACGCATCCAAGGTGCTACCGGTCGTATAGATATCGTCCACTAGGATGACACGCTTTGGTGTCATCCTTTTTTTTGCCCGCTTTGTCAAGTCAAATGCTTTTAAGAGGTTCCTCGCGCGCTCGATATCGTCCAGCTTCTTCTGGGCTGTCGTATGCTTTTGCCTCTCAAGGTAGTTCGCCTCGGCAGGGAGCCCAAGCAGCCGCCCAAGCTCATTTGCAATCAAAGCCGCCTGGTTATACCCTCTCTGTCGATAGCGCCCACGGTGAAGCGGCACGGGGACGATAAGCTGTGCGTCAAATGCCCGGAGCTTGTTCGCATTTTGCCGGAACAGCTCGCCGGCGTACCACTCGGCGTATTCCGCTCGACTATGATACTTAAATCGAATCATCGAGTCGCGAATCGCGTCCTCGTATATAAATGTGCTTACGCCGCCGGAAAATGCCCTTGGCTTCTCGGCGCAATCGTAGCAATACTCCCTTCCGGAATCGGACACAGGCTTCCCGCACCGAAGGCAGGTCACGTTACCCACATACAAAAGCTTCTCCCGGCAGTCCGGATGACACACCGGGGCACCTACCGGACGCACGTCGTCGCAAATCGGACAGCGCGGCGGGTATAAATAGTCTAAAAAGGTTCTCATATGAAATTCTCCGTGGCGGGCGAAGCCCGCAGTGATGGCCGCCGGAGGCGGCGGTGATAGGCGAGCGAGGCTCGCCGGTGATAGCAGTGCAGAGCACTGCGGTGTTATTCGGCGCGTCGCGCCGAAAGTGTTAGCGCAGCAAGGGCGCAGTGATAGCGCAGCAAGCAACGCAGTGTTTTCAATTGTTACATTCTCGGATTGATTATAATTTTGACTTACGTCGAGTTTAGAAATACAGAACAGTCAGATACTGATGATAAAGCGGCTTGGCGGAGACGGTTTTCCCGCCTCGGCCTTGCCGCGTAATTCTAAGCACTATTGCAAAGAACGATGGATTCTTACTGGAACAGACGGTTCGGATACGCACCTGCCTCGATCAAGGCATTGATGGACTCTACGAACTTCGGCTTATCCTCCTTGTAGGTTACGCCAAACCATTTGTCATTCGTGGGAAGCACACGCACCGTTGCACGTCCCGCAGCTACAAGCTCACCAACGAGCTTCGGAAGCAAGTACTCTGCCTTCTCGGGCGATGCCTTTGCGTCCGTATCGAGAAATGCTGCGAAATTGTCTCTCAGCGCCTCAAGGAAATCGGGGGTGAAGCCCCACATATTCATAGACACCGACGTATCCAACGGGCAGGTAAACTCCGTACCGTCCTGAGTCTGGCCATGCACTACGTCACCTACCTGGCGAAGCTCAAAGCCCTCCTCTACGGAACGAAGGTAGCCATCCTCAACAACGCAAATTCCTCTCGTTACCTTGCCGTGATCGCTCAACGTGTTACCGAGCACAAAGCCGGCCATACAATACTGATTCTCGCTGCCTTCCGGAAGATTCGTCAAGTACTGATAGGTCGCTACAAATGCTTCTTTTCCGTAATAGTCGTCTGCGTTGATTACGACAAACGGCTCGTGAATGTGTCCGAGGCAGGTAAGCACCGCCTGACCGGTTCCCCAAGGCTTCTTTCTGCCCTCCGGAACGCTATAGCCTTCCGGAAGCGCATCGAGCTCCTGAAATACGTACTCTACGTCAACATACTTCTGAATTCTGTTGCCGATGATCTCGCGGAAATCCTCCTCCAAGTCCTTGCGGATGATGAATACGACCTTATTAAAGCCGGCCTCCATCGCGTCAAAGATGGAATAATCCATAATAATCTCGCCGCCCGGGCCCATCTTCTCCAGCTGCTTAATACCACCACCGAAACGACTTCCCATTCCGGCTGCCATAACTACCAACGTAGCGCTCATCTTCAAGCACCTCCTAGTATAATTGTACTCTCATCTCGTGTATACGGTGCCTAAGTCCCGTGTACCTTTTTTGCTCATTTTCATTCGCTATCATGCGAAGCACCGTATCCTCGCTTCCTACGATTGCGACGCATTTGTTCGCACGCGTCACCGCCGTGTAGAGAAGATTTCGGTTCATCAGCATGCGAGGTCCCGTCAAAAGCGGAATCACGACCGCCGGGTACTCGCTACCCTGTGATTTGTGAATCGTAACGGCGTAAGCGTGCTCCAAATCCTCCAGCTCGGAGAACGGATACGTCACAACGTGATTCTCGTCGAATACGACCTCCATCTCCTCGGCATATCGGTTGATCGAGCGAATCACGCCCATGTCGCCATTGTAAATGCCCATGCCGCTGTCCGTAGGAATTCCGTAGCGACTGCGCACCTCCCACTCCAGCTGATAGTTGTTGCGCACCTGCATGACCTTGTCACCCTCGCGAAATACTATGCCATGCGCCTCGTATTCCACCTTAGCCTCATCCTGCGGATTGAGGTAACGCTGCAAAATGCGATTCAGGTTCTCCACACCGAGCTCGCCCTTTCGCATCGGCGTCAACACCTGCACGTCATAGGGCTGGGCTGCAACGTATTTCGGCAGCTTGTCGCGTACGAGCTGCAGCATTACATTTTGAATTACGCCCGCATCATAGCGCTTCAGCAGGAAGAAATCCTTGCTCTTATTGTCGAGTCGAATCGCCTCGCCGGCGTTGATACGATGCGCGTTGACAACGATATCGCTCTCTTCCGCCTGACGGAAGATCTTTGTCAGTTTGACAACGGAAAATGCACCGCTGTCCATAATATCCTTCAACACATTGCCGGGTCCGACACTCGGCAGCTGGTTGCTATCACCTACGAGAATCAATCGACAACCGATGGGCGTCGCCTTCAACAGTGCATGCATCAGGTGCATATCGACCATCGACATCTCATCGATAATGATTACGTCTGCTTCAAGCGGGTGCTCCTCATTTCGCGCGAACATGCTATGCGCACCCTCTTCGCCGTCCGGCACATGCGACACCTCCAAAAGACGATGTATCGTCCTCGCCTCCATGCCCGTCGCCTCAGTCATACGCTTCGCCGCGCGACCGGTCGGGGCAGCCAGCATGATGTCCATACCCTCCAGCTCAAACAGTCGTATCAATGCATTGATGGTTGTCGTCTTACCGGTACCGGGTCCACCCGTCAGGATGAACAGGCCTCTTTGAATCGCTTCGTACAAGGCGTGCTCCTGAATCTCATCGAGCGAAAGCTCCAGCTCACGTGCCACACGGCTGACGTTGCTTTGCACACGCACCGACGGCACATCGTAAAACACATTCAAGTCATGCAGCATTCTCGCAATCGCATACTCGGTAAAATAATATGACGACAAATACACAAGTCGTTCGTTCGGATTCAGCTCCTCTTCGCTCTCTCGCACCATCAGCTTGCGCTCTAACGTAAGCTCTATAATCTGGTGCTCCAGCATCTCCGGCTCCACACCGAGCATGTCCACCGCATAACGACTCAGCTCGCTCATGGGAAGATACGCATGTCCGGATTGGCTGGCCAGATACAACGTGTGCAAAATGCCCGCGCGAAGTCGGTACTCCGAATTTCTCGGAACGCCCAGCTTCTCCGCCAACTCGTCCGCCGTCCGAAAACCGACTCCCGGAATGTCCTCCGAAATCTTATACGGATTGTTCTCAAGCACCGTCCTCAGACGGTCTCCGTACTGCCTATATATCTTCACAGCGAGGTTCATACCGATTCCGTACTTCTGCAGGTAAATCATCGCGTCGCGCATTCCCTGCTTCTCATGGAACTGTGCATAAATCTCGCGCGCCATACGCTCGCTGATGCCCTTAATCTCCGCCAAGCGCTCGGGCTCGCGCTCCATAATGCGAAAGGTGTCATCTCCGAATCTGCGCACGATTCTCGAAGCCATCGTAGCGCCGATGCCCTTAATGGCACCGGAAGCCAAATACCGCTCCATCGCCAGCTTATCCTGCGGTGTACTGACCTCCCAGCCCGTAATCTGCAGCTGCTCGCCGTAGATCTGGTGAGTCGTCATATTGCCCTCCACGTGAAGAAAATCTCCCTCACTGATAAAAGGAAAGCTGCCCACACAGGTCAGCTCTTCCTCACTCTCCGGATTCGACAACATAAATACGGTGTAGCCGTTGTCCGCGTTACGATATACTATTCTCTCTACATATCCCTCACGCTGCTCCATGGCTACCATCCTCTCCGACTCAGGTCAGCCCTCGACACTACAGCGTACGCCTACGGCCACGGCCACCCATCATCTCTACATACTTACCTGTTCCGATTGCAACGCAACGCATCGGATTCTCTGCCGTCATCGTATTGATGCCGGTCTTCTCCTCAATCAAATCCTCAAGACCGTACAGCAACGCACCGCCACCGGTAAGCACAATACCGCGATCCGCGATATCAGCTGCCAACTCGGGCGGAGTCATCTCGAGTGCATTGTGAATTGCCTCGATAATCTGCGCCGTAGCTTCCTTCAATGCCTCCTCCGTCTCCTCAGACGTCAGGGAAATGGTCTTCGGAAGTCCGGTTACGAGGTTACGTCCACGTACCTCCATCGAAAGCGTCTCCGGTCTTGCGTAGCAGGCGCCCACCTTAATCTTAATCTCCTCTGCGGTTCTCTCACCGATCAAAAGATTGTGCTTCTTACGCATGTAACGAACGATAGCCTCGTCGAAATCGTCTCCGGCCACCTTTACCGAATTGCTGACAACCGCACCGCCAAGCGACGTTACGGCGATGTCCGTCGTACCGCCACCGATATCGACGATCATATTGCCACACGGCTTACTAATATCAATATTCGCACCGATCGCCGCTGCAATCGGCTCCTCAATAATCTTTACAAAACGTGCACCGGCTTCGTAGGTTGCGTCCTCAACCGCCTTCTTCTCTACCTCCGTTGCACTACTGGGCACACAGATGCTAACCATCGGCTTACGGAATCTACGCTTACCGATAGACTTCTGGATAAAGTACTTAATCATACGCTCCGTCACGGAATAATCCGAAATTACGCCCTGCTTAAGCGGACGCACAGCCACGATGTTACCGGGCGTTCTACCGAGCATCTGTCTGGCTTCCTCGCCGATTGCCTTAATGCGGCTCGTATCACGATCATAAGCAACTACGGAAGGCTCCTCAAGTACAACACCCTTCCCCTTAATATATACAAGAACGTTCGCCGTTCCGAGATCTATACCGATGTCTGAACTAAAATTAAACATACCTTATCCTTTCAAAACAAGAATTCAAAGTCAGTATCACACGCACCTTCTCAATGCTAAATTATATTATATACGCATTCCGGCAAGATGTCTAGCAATAATCGAATTCCCATCAAAAAAACAGGACGAACCATCTCGGTCCGCCCTGTCGGAAAATCTGTGTGTAACGACTATTCTTCGGATTCTTCTTCAAGCTCCACGTCGTCCGGATTCTTATCGGTAACTACGCCGGTAATGTCATCCTTTCTAGCGCAAAATGCACAGAGACGAGTACGTCCGTCTGCAATTGCCTGCTCAACCGTACCAACAGTGAGGGTATCACTCTGATTCAAAGACTGGCAGTCTTCGTGAGTGTGGTATACTCTACCGAACGGAGACCAGTATACATCCGAAGTAATTGCCTGCTCAGCTGCTTCCTTCTGCTCCTCGGAAACCGGGTTGAAGTCGTAGCTTGCAACACCACCGATCAACAATGCGATGATTGCAACAACCGTAGCGATAGCCTTCGTCTTCTTGTCCGCTTCCTTGTTGGAAAGAACGATGATGATGAACGGAATGAATGCCACTGCACATACAATCAAGCCCATGTTGTTCCACAGCCAGAACAGAACCTTGTTCTTCTCGCTAGCGGGGTTGATGTGGTTCGCCTTCTTCCAAAGCTGAGAACCGATGATAACGCATGCCAAATCAAGTACGAGCAAAATAATGATCAACGTAAGCGTCGGCATGAACGTCCATACAATCTTGCCGAGGAAAAGCAAAAGTGCCAATACCTCAAATGCAAGTGCCACTACCCAAAGAGCAATTGCGCCGGCACGGAAGCCTGCGGAATTACCAACGGGAGCTGCTGCTTCTACCTTCTTCTTAGCTGCTGTTTCCTTGCCGGACGTTGCAGCAACGATTTTCTTTTTCTTAGGGGTTGCCATAATAACTTTCTCCTTTGCATAATAGTAATATGTACCTCAAATGAATTATACTATATTCGCATGCAAATGTGCAAGCATTTCCGCAACATTTATTATATTTCTTGACTTCCTTTCGTTCTTGCTTCATAATGTTCTTAATGAGGCATTTGCCCCTAACAGACTACAACCTGCGTGCGATTGGTATGTCGCTCTTTGCGGCTGAATTTGCACGCAATATCGAACCATTTACGGAGGATAATATGGATCTTAAGAAAATCACAAGCACGCTACTCAGTTCGGACAGCATCAGCGGTCTCAGCAGTCTTACCGGCTCTTCCAAGAAGGATGTTACAAGCGTTCTTACGTCTGCACTCCCTTCCCTTTTGAGCGGTGCGAACAACCAGGCAAAGGGTGATGACACAGCCGAGAGCTTTGCCAATGCACTTGCGGATCACGCTAAGGCAGACACAAGCAATTTGACCGGCTTTCTCGGAAAGGTAGACATCGCAGACGGTGCAAAGATTGTTACGCACCTGCTCGGCTCCGGCAAGTCGGATGTTACGGATTCCGTAGCAAAGGAGACCGGCGTATCTTCTAAGCAGACCGGACAGATTCTCTCTGCGGCTGCTCCTTTGATGATGAGCCTTCTCGGACAGCAGGCTGACGAGGATGAGAACAAGGCTGACGGCATCGGCGCCTTGGTTGGTTCCTTGCTTGACAACGTAGACCTCGTATCCCTTCTTACCAGCTCTTCCGCTAAGGACGAGGAGAAGGAGGAAAAGGAAGAAAAAGAGGAGAAAGAAAAGTCCGGCATCAGCGGTCTTCTCGGTGGCCTTCTCGGAAAGCTTCTTAAGTAATTCCCGAACATGTCACAAGACACAAAAAACCCGACCGGTATCTCCCGGTCGGGTATTCTTTGTTCAACTATTCATTACAGAGTAACTACATTGATTGCTCTAAGCTTCTTGGAATCCTTAGGATCCTGCTCGGTCTCGAAGGATACCTTCTGTCCCTCTTCAAGAGTCTTGAAACCATCTACCTGGATAGCGGAAAAATGTACGAATACATCCTCTCCACCCTCATCATTGCTGATGAATCCATATCCCTTTTGTGCGTTGAACCACTTCACTGTACCAGTCATGAACCAGTACCTCCTTTAAAATTTTATACGCATCATCCGGCATGTTCTCTTTGTTCCGGAAAAGTATTCCCTAAAACAAAAGCAAACTATATAGCTGTTATAAACCCACAACACCGTACGGTTTGCTTCACATTCTCCTGACTGCAACTCAAAATTATCACACTTTTTTCACAAAGTCAATACACAAGCACTAATTCGGCACATTTTTTCGTGTGAAAATGCCCCTGCCAAGGCCCACTGTACGAGCACGTTCGCACGGACGATTTCTTTGCACGAAAATCGCCGATTTCGTGGCATTTTGCTTGCATTTGCGTGGGCTATCTGTTATAATCCGAATTAGAATTCTAATTCACTGCTATGAGGGAGATTTGTTCTATGAAGGAACAGCATTTTTACCAGCTCCTGCTCGGCCTATCCGGTGTGCACAAGGAGTACTGTACGAGGCGGTTCTCCGCACTCGGACTGACATCCGGACAACCGAAGGTGCTCTCCATACTTTCCAAGCATGAAGGGCTCACGCAGAAGGAGCTTGCCCTGCAATGCCATGTAGAACCGGCGACGATGACGGTACTGCTTCGCAACATGGAAGCGGCCGGATTGATTGTCAAGGAACGAGTCGTGCTGGACGGTGGCAGATGGGCATTTGCCGTATATCCTTCGGACAAGGGACGTGTCTTAGCCGACGAGGTACAGCAGATTACCGAGGACGCCGAACGCGCTTGCTTTTCCACCTTCTCAGCAGACGAGCAGTCAAAGCTGCTCTTAGAACTCCAACAGGTAAGAGACAACCTGATCACAACATTACATCAAGAGGTGAACACATGAAGACTAAGCTTTTACTCCTTGCCCTGCTTAGCGTATTTTTGCTTGCAGGCTGTAACTCTAAAGAACAGGAGAAAGAACCTATGACTGAGCCTACACCGACCACTGAGGTCACCCCTACCGAGGAAGCAACTCCGACTCCTACGGAAACTCTTCCGAGCCCTACCCCGACTCCTTTCCCGGATATGTCCTTCAGTGAGACGTTCCCCGGCATGTTCGGTGGTGTTCGTAGAGACCAGACCGGTACGATTGTTTCCATCGAGTATCCGACCTACGACTACTATCAGACGATGGAGCCGATTACGAAGCCCGCTTACGTATATCTGCCTTACGGCTATGACGAGTCCAAGCAGTACAACGTTCTTTACCTGATGCATGGTATCGGCGGTAACGAGCGTGAATGGGGTATGACAAATGATGCTGCTAAGATCAAGTGCATCATGGATAACCTTGCTGCATTTGGCATCATCGAGCCATTCATCGTTGTAACTCCGAACGGACGCTCCTACAAGGATTTTGCGAACACCGGCGGCGATATGAACTCCTTCTATTCCTTTGGACAGGAGCTTCGTAACGATTTGATTCCTTACATCGATGCGAACTTTGCAACCTACGCAGAGTACTCTGAGGATGGTTATGATTTGACTGCAGCACGCGATCACCGCGCTATGGCTGGTCTTTCTATGGGTGGTATGCAGACGATCAACATCGGTCTTTGCGAGTGTCTTGATATCATGAGCTACTTCGGTGCATTTTCCGCAGCTCCCACGTCCTATGAGACGAGCAAGATCGTAGACATCCTCAACACGAAGTTCCCGGATGAAGAGATCCACTATGTATACAGCCTTTGCGGTACGGAAGATTACATGGCTTTGGCAAGTGCATCCGCAGCTTTGGAGAACCTCGCGGGCGCAACCGATCGTGTCGTAGACGGCGAGAGCTTCACTTGGCAGACCGTAAAGGGCGTACACGATTTCCGTGTATGGAACCTCGGTTTCTTCAACTTCGCTCAGGTTGTATTTAAGTAAAAAACCTTCTCCTAATAGACGGCATAACCGGGTTCTTCCCGGCTATGCCGTCATTTTTTTATCCCTATATCATTCTGCTTTTTGTGCAGAGGGTGATGTGTCGTCGCGGGAAGCCGCATCCAGATACCGATCGGACCACAGCTGCGCCTCCACGTAGCCACGCCCGGTCGCGCGAAGAAATGCTTCCACGTCTCCTCCGCATTCATCAATACGACGCTTCAGTTCACTCAGCGTAAGCACTTCCAGGTTGGGGTCCCGCTGATATCCGGAGCCGCTGTCGCCAATCGTAAAGCTGATATGGCTCGGGGACACCTCGCCAAGCGGCAGTCTCGTCTCAAAGCCGATACCAAACCATTCCCGAAGGTAGTCGCTACTCTCCACTACAAACGAAAGCGGGTGTGTCTCCTCCGGCTCTCCTCCCAACTCGACAAATCGCGCATGCAAGTACTCATCCTGCGCCAAACGAAGCGCATAATAGTTCTCAAAATCCGCGAAACGATAAAAGGCCATTGTCTCCGGATGTGCCTCTGCCATCTGACGTGCCAATGCAAATGCCTCAGACTTCGGCAAGCGCATGATGTTTTTCATCGGCTCACAATCCGGATGGCAGTAGTTCACAAGTACTATTTGCTCAAATGTTCTCATCGTTTCCTCCCACATAGCAACCGTAATCATTCCCGGTTACTCATTCTCTCCTTGTTCTTTCAACCACCGAAGCACCTCCGTCGCCACTTCTACCACAGACCTTCCATCTGTATCTAGTGTGTCGAACGCGGTTTCACCGATTGCATTGTGCGTACGGAAATACTCATTGTAGCCCACCGACCCATCAATCCAATCTTCGTTATCGATTCCCCTTCCTTCCGTCATACGGCGGCGAAGCTCCGCCTCGCTGCAGGTGAGCGCCAGCACTCGAATCGAAGAGAAGAATCGTTTGTTATAAGTGTGCGGAAGCTTATCGATATTGCCCGCCATCATCCAAACAACCGGTTTCCCGGACTGCATTATGTTCTTTGACAGACTAAACATCTGCTCAATCCGTTCATAATCATCCTCCTCGGTGCTATGAGGCATGATATTATAAAACATATCGGCATCTAGTACTACATAATCGGTAGTCAGCTTCTGCAATGCCATGCCGGTCGTTGTCTTTCCGACACCGCTACAACCGGTTAATATGTATACCGACATCTTGTTATAACCCCAATGCGCCCCACACTTCGGACAAACGATTTCATCCCCACGGACCTCCTTATCCCACTCGTGGTTCGCACAGTTCGGACATATTGCAATCATAGTATTTCTCCTTCCGTTCTACGATGCTTCTATTATAGCAGATTCTTGTAGTACAGTCACGAAAAACCTCCGCACAAAAAACACCCTGCCACAGACCGTCCCGAAGACAGCTCTATGACAAGGTGTTTATTACTGCGCATTTTCCTTAAGCTTCGGCAAATGCATCCTCTTCATCGGCACGCGAATCAAAGCTCACGCTTCTTCCATACGTCAATGCCCGCAAACGGTCCCGGAATGACATCCACGCCGCGATGCTCTCCGAAATAGTCGGAATCGAACTGAATGAACGTTCCGTCCGCATTTTCAAAATACTGTTCCGGCTCAAATGCCTTGCCGAGAATCTCAGTATGAATCATTCTGCTCGTGAAATCGCCCAAGAAGTCGTAAACGTTCGTATTGAGATAATACTTGCCGTCCTCTTCTACCAGCTCAACCTTGATATCTTCAGGCTTCGTCTCCACGGTCAATCCGTTCACTTCCTTCTTCCACGCCTGTGCGCCGCCGAGGTACAGATTGCCCTCAGACCATACGGGAAGATGTCCGAAATGAGCCGACTCCAAAGCGCTCATATTCGCAGGCTTGCTGAAATCAAACTGCGCGCTCCACTCTGCGAAGGTAGGATATTCGTCGAAGGTCCACGTACCTACGAGGCGATTTTCCGAAGAATAGCCGTCGTTGGAATCGTGGCGAACCATCACGTTCTTGTCCTGCCATTTCTGAACGAAAATGTTGTTATAGAAGCGGTCGTCACCATGAAGGAAGGTCATGAAGCCCATAACCTCCGTGCGGTGCGGAATGTGGTACGGAGTATATCTCCACGTCGTACCGCCGCCCACGTCCGTAAGCGCGCCACAAATCAAGTTATGTACCATCGCCACACCCTGCGTAGCAAAACGCACTGCTGCTTCGGAAAGCATAATGTTGTGATCGATGAGCGTCGGTCCGTGGCTTACCTCGATGAAAATGTCCTGAGACATCATACCGCCCGGCAATGCCTTTGCGAACTCCGGTCTCTGATTGTCGTGCAACAGGTTCTGCGTCAATCTGGTACCCTGAGCCTCCCAGTCACACCAAATGCCCATCGTACAATGATGGATATGATTACGACGCATAACAACGTCGATTGCAGCGTGCATCTTAATACCCGAAATCTCCGCGCCGCCGAGCTCCATCATGTTGTTGATATGGTGAATGTGATTGTCCTCGATGATGCTGAACACACCGCCCATACGGCCGATGATACCACCCTGCTCACAGTGATGGATGTTGTTTCTGCGAATGATGTGGCTGCCGACCTTCTCCTTCAACCAACCGTGATACTGACCACGGCATACGGCGTCACGCTCCATCTGCGTAGGACTCTTTACGTACTTATACGTGAAATAATGATTGTTGTCGGGATCTAAGTACTTGCCCAAGGAAATGCCGGAGCATTTGCTGTTCGAGATGTCACAATCCTCGATGATCCAGCCCTTACTCCAGTGCGGTCCGATCATACCATCCTGAAATGCCGCCGGAGGTGCCCACGTAGTAGCCGCCTTGTTGATGTTGAAGCCGCTTACCGTAATGTAGCTCACGCCCGTCTTCTCCGGGAAGAAGCACATACGTCTCACGTTAATCTCGACATTTTCCTCGTTCGGGTTCGCACCGCGGAAATTCGCATAGAGCACGGTCTCGTCGTTCTCGGTGTCCTGCTCGGTGTACCATTTGAACACGGAGTCCTCCGGAACCCAGCTGTATTCGTACACCTCTGCGCGAATACACTCTTCCAAGCTTGCCGCCTCATACAGCGCCTTGTCGTTGAGATATACGCAGCCGGTGTGCTTGTTCGCCTTAGCAAAATACCAGTCCCCATACACATACGTCGTATACGGATTGTAATCGCCGAAAATGCTGTTCTTCACGCGACTTACCCACACGTCACCCTCGTACTGCTCCCAGCCCTTCACCTGCTCTGCACCGGTAATCACCGCACCAAGCGGCTCCACACTGCGATAGGTAATTCTCGCGTCCTCGGTTCCCGCATTGATCGGATTTACGTACTCGCGGTAAATGCCCGGATATAC
>JAZODS010000174.1:0-1818 GCA_045597165.1 Lachnospiraceae bacterium
ACGACGGGAACTTCGATTACCGTTCTGGATAGCAGTGCATTTGACAAGGCAAATGCGGCACAGAAGCCTTACACCGAGCCGAAGTACAAGCTCACGTGGCACGTATTTGAGGACGGAAAGGATATTACGAAGGCGGCGACAGGCAACGCGTTGCTGAATATGAGCACATACGATGCGATGACGTCTAAGCCGGCAGCGGCTCCCGGATCTACGTACACAATCGGTTCCTCCAATGTGTATTTTGTTGCACAGCTGGATACCGAGGTGAAGGTGGAAGTGGATGTTACATTTGTCGACGGCGGCAACACGACTAAGCGTCCGAACAGCCTTGGCGTAACGCTCAACGGCACGGACGGTGAGACAAGCCTGAACACGACGACGGATGCTCTGACGAGCACGAAGGTGGACGGATATTCGGCGGCACAGTCTTCGACGAGTACGCTTTTGAACGGAATCTATCCTGCATTGGGCGACAACGGAGCAGTGCTTGACTACTCCAAGCTCGGTATTACGTACACGGTTCCGAGCGGCTACTCGCTGTATAAGGACGTGACGACTACCGTAAAGGACGGCGTAGTGACGTATCATATCGTTCTGAAGAGAACGTACAACACGACGTACTATGTGGCCGGCAGCAAGGTGACATACGGTGACGATGTGCCCGGTGCTTCCGAGCTTGCTGAGACAAAGACGGGCTTGCCGAAGCTGACCGCGCAGAATCTTGCGGCACTCGGTAATCCGGATGCAAAGTACAAGATCGTATGGAAGGACAACAAGACCGGAGAGATTTACGAGCAGCTGGATGCATACACGATTCCCGCTCGCGACGTATCGCTCACCGCGATGGTTGTACTGAATACGGACAACGAGCTTCGTCCGAAATTCGCATACAACTTTGTGTGCTATATGGGCTCCTACGAGCTTCCCGGTACGATGCTTGCGCAGCGTCTGGCTATGGACTACACGAACGGAGAGGATTTGTCGAAGCTGATTACGTACATCAACTGCGATGCGGATTCCGTAGCGGCAGATTCGACCGGCAAGTATTACTACTTGACGATTCTGACCGGATGCCCGAAGAACATTGCGGGAATTAAGTTAAATGTCGGTCTTACCGGCTTCGAGGAGACACCGGAGTATGTATTCGATTTCACCGGTGCGGATTCGGTTACGACATTCAGACCTTACAAGAATGCGAAGGAATATCATTACCTCGATCTTTTGGCCGGTGATGAGTACCTTGATTCGTATCAGGGAATGGTGATGCACAAGTTCGTAATCCCCGTTGATTCGATCGATACGCTGTACCTTACCGCGTACTACGATTACAACGAGCCCGAGATGTTCTGGGGCGAGTACGAGTTTGTGATGGCAGACAAGATAGCAAATAAGTAACAGTTGAGGAATAGGAGAGACGAGATGAAGTTAGAATATGAAAGTCCTGAAATTGAAATCTGTTTGCTGGATGCTGTCGATGTAATCACGACCTCGGATTACTGGGGCGAGCTCACGGAAAGCGAAGATTGGGTAATCCAGTACAGACATAGATAATTGCAGAATGTAGAAGAGTGACATGCGCGTTGCATGTCACTCTTTTTTGTTTGCTTGATGGGATTGTCTATTCGTTGAGAAGGGCTACTCTCTATGTGGCGAGAAGCTCTACTCGTTGATGATCTCTACCTGGATGGCTTTCATCGCCGCCAGTGCATTGTTGTGGCTTTCCGGTGTTACGCCGGCGCAGCCCTTAGCGTCTACGATGAGCGGCAGCTCGGGGTAGTACGCTTTTACGAGCATGACATTGGAGATGACACAGATGTC
>JAZODS010000175.1:0-16359 GCA_045597165.1 Lachnospiraceae bacterium
TCCGGTAGTAAATCCCGACACGCCGGTAGAGGGACCCGCGAATCCGGCTGAGGTGTAGATAGAGGAATTCGAATGTTAAAGAATATATGCATTTACCTGCAGTACGACGGAAGCCGCTATGACGGCTGGCAGAGGCAGGGCAATACGGAAAATACGATACAAGGGCGTCTTGAACAGATGCTTACGAAGCTGTTCGAGCAGCCGATTGAGGTGCACGGCTCCGGAAGAACAGATGCCGGAGTGCACGCGATGATGCAGGTGGCCAATTTTCAGGTGCGTACGCCCTACGGCCCCGGCAAGCTCGTGGAGCAGATGAATCGCTATCTGCCGAAGGACATTGTCGTGACGGATGCGAAGCTTGTGGATGCGAGATTTCATGCGCGGTTAAATGCGAAGTCGAAGACGTACCGCTACCGCATTTGTACCGGCTTCAATCGACCGGTGTTCGGCAGACAATACGTGCTGTGGCATCCGCAGGAGCTGGATGTCGAGGCGATGCGTAAGGCGGCACAGCTGTTGGTCGGCGAGCATGATTTCCGAAGCTTTTGCGGCAATCGCCATATGAAGAAGTCGACGGTGCGAGAGGTAACCCGAATCGAAATCGAGGAGCAGCTTACGTACCACGGCCCCTACGAGTATCCGGAGCTGGTGCTGTCCTTTACCGGAGAGGGCTTCTTGCAGAACATGGTACGTATTATGGTAGGAACGCTTCTGGAGATCGGAGAAGGAAGCAGACGACCCGAGGAGATAACGAGTATTCTCGCGGCGAAGAATCGTGAGGCGGCAGGTGCGACGGCACCGGCGCACGGACTGACGCTGTGGGAGGTTGTATATTAAAGCGCGTGTAGTATAGGGAGGCAATTATGTTTTTCGAATTGGCCACAAAGGAACGAGTAGCGGACATTTATGTGGAGCCACAGGCATTGCCGGGTGTAGTACGCCTGGCACATACCTTTGCAAAGGATATTGAGCTGGTGACCGGCAAGCTGCCGCGTGTCGTGCGCGATGCGGGAGAGCTCGGTGGCGAGGCGATTATCGTAGCAACGCTCGGAGAGGGTGTGCTTGCAAAGCGTTTTGCGGGCTCGGCTTTACACGGTAAGAGAGAGGTTTTTAGCATCTCGATGCGCGAGGACGCACTTCCCGGAGTAGAAAAGGCACTTGTAATCTGCGGAAGCGATAAGCGTGGAACGATTTACGGCATGTTCGAGGTCAGCAGACTGCTCGGCGTGTCTCCGTGGGTGGATTTCGCCGATGTGGCACCGAGAAAGCAGGAGACCGTTGTGTTTACGGACAGCATTTGCATGGTTTCGAAGGAGCCCTCTGTGCGCTACCGCGGTTTCTTTATCAATGACGAATGGCCGTCGTTCGGCGGTTGGACCTTTGCAAAGCATGGTGGCTTTACTGCGCAAATGTACGAGCGAGTATTCACCCTGCTGCTTCGTTTGAGAGGCAATTACATGTGGCCCGCAATGTGGTCCTCGACATTTGCCGAGGACGGACCGGGACTGGCTAATGCGGAGCTTGCCGATGAGATGGGCGTTGTCATGGGAAATTCCCACCACGAGCCTTGTCTGCGTGCGGGAGAGGAATTCGATCATAAGAGAGGCGTGGACTCGATCTACGGCAACGACTGGAATTACTACATCAATCGCGAGGGACTGCTGAATTTTTGGCGCGACGGCTTGAAGCGCGGCGGTCATCTCGAGTCGATCATTACAATCGGTATGCGCGGAGAGCGCGACACCTCGATGCTCGGACCGGATGCAACGTTGCGTGACAACATCGAGCTGCTTCGCGATATCATTCACGAGCAGAGATTGCTCATTGCGGAGCACGTGAATCCCGATTTGGAGAAGGTTCCGCAGTTGCTTGCCTTGTACAAGGAGGTAGAAGCGTATTTCTACGGCGACGAGACGGTTCCCGGACTGAAGGGCTGGGAAGAACTCGAGGACGTCATCCTTCTTTTGTGCGAGGACAACTACGGTAACATGCGTACCCTTCCGACGGAGGAGATGCGTTCCCATCGCGGTGGCTACGGAATGTACTATCATTTTGATTATCATGGTGGCCCGATTTCCTACGAGTGGGTGAACAGCACTCAGCTCGAGAAGGTGTGGGAGCAGATGACGCAGGCATACGAATCCGGTGTGCGCGAGCTGTGGATTGTCAACGTCGGCGACTTGAAGCCGCAGGAGCTTCCGCTCACGTACTTTATGGATTTGGCCTACGATTATGACACCTACGGAATTACGCAGCCGAATCGCCTTGCAGAGTATCGTCTCTCTTGGGCAAGACAGCAGTTTGAGCCGCATTTTCCGGAGGCTGCTTTGGAGGAATGTCTCGAGAAGACGGCAGCGCTTCTCGATATCTATACGAAATTGAACAACACGAGACGCCCCGAGATGCTGCATCGCTGGGTATATCACCTTGTGGCAGACCGCGAGGCCGGCAGAGTGCTTGCGAAGGCGAACCGTGCCATTGCTTTGGCAGAGGAGCTTCGTGCGAAGATTGCGCCCGAAGGCTTTGACAGCTTCATCGAGCTTGTGTACTATCCGACGGTGGCTTCAATGAATTTGATTCAGATGCAGATATATGCGGCGGCAAATGAGGTGCTGTTGGCGCAGCGTGACCCGGCAGCGGATAAGTACGCTTCTTTCGTGGCAGACTGTATTGCAAGAGATGCGGAGTTGATTCGCGAGTATCATTCGGTGGCAAATGGTGCGTGGGATCATATGATGTCATCAAAGCACATTGGTTTTGTGAATTGGAATGACGAGGGCTCGGCACCGCCGACGACGCACCTGCTTCAGGAGGTGCTCGACGGAAGCTACGAGCCGGAGGCAAGAGCATATTTGGAGCCGCGCTTCGAGGAAAGCATGCTGGAGGTAGCCGAGGAGGCACCTGCCGCAAAGCGTCCCGAGTGGCTGACGGAGGAGTTGGAGGCGACGCTTCCGAACGGTACCTTTGTCATGGACGGAGATTGTTTGCTGATTGAGGCAGAGCATTTTGCGGAAAATGCGGTAGTGGGCGAGGCATCCTACAAGGTACTCGACAACTACGGCCGTGCGTTGAGCTCGGTTAAGGCATTTCCGGTGACGAAGACGTACAGCCCCGAGGAGGACGGACCGTCTTTGACGTATTACGTATGTGTGCCGAAGAGTGCGAATTATAAGATTGTACTGTTCCTTGCACCGGGTAACCCGTCGACTATCGGCGGTAACGTACGCTATGGTGTGCAGATCGGCGACGGTATGCTGGATATTATCGAATCGATTCCCGAGGGCTTTGTCGGAGGCGACTGCTTCAACCGACTTTGGTGTGCGGGTGTAATGAACAACATTCACCACAGCGTAACAGAGGGACCGCTGGATGAGGGCTTAAATGAGATTCGCATCAAGGCAATCGACAGCGCAATGGTCATCCAAAGAATTGCCGTGGTGCATGAGGAGGCGCAGAGACCGCAGAGCTATCTCGGACCGGCAGAGGGCTATCGCGTCGTAAAATGACGTGCGGAGCATAAAAGGTAAATTATTTTTACTTTTCTGTTGCGTTTTGATTTCGGGTATGCTATACTAGACTTACAAGCAATTGTGCTTTACGTTTCAGTATCATAAGGAGGCATCATGGACACATTATTTTGGTTGATTGTCATGTGTATTATGCTTGGTGTAGAAGTCTCCACTTTGGGGCTGACGACGATTTGGTTCGCAGCCGGTGCATTTGTAACAAGCATTCTTTCCTTGTTTGTGGATATGCCGAAGCTTGAATGGTTTATCTTCTTGATTGGCTCCACTGTTGCACTGATTGTGCTTCGACCGTTGTTTATCAACAAGCTGAATGCACGTAGGACAAAGACGAATCTAGACAGCATCACGGACAAGATCGGCCGTGTTACCGAGGATATCAACAATGAGCTCGGAACCGGAGCGGTGTTTGTGGATGGCAAGGAGTGGACTGCCAGAAGTAAGGACGACTCGCAGCTGATCGCAGCCGGAAGCAGAGTGAGAATTCTTGAGATTAGCGGCGTGAAGCTGATTGTGGCGCCGGAGGCGGAGTGATAGCGGCCGGAGGCCGCAGTGATAGCCGCTGAAAGCGGCGGTGATAGTCGGCTAAGCCGACGGTGTTAGCAGCGCGAAGCGCATTAAGGAAAGGGAGGAAGTTATGGAACCGATAGTTCTTGTATTGATTATTTTAGCAATCGCAATCTTAGTTGCGAGTACTTGTGTTAAGGTAGTTCCTCAGGCTTACGCTTACGTTCTTGAGCGTGTTGGCGGTTATGAGGCTACGTGGCATGTAGGTATTCATTTCAAATGGCCTTTCATCGATCGTATTGCGATGAGAGTGCCTCTTAAGGAGCAGGTTGTGGATTTCGCTCCGCAGCCCGTAATTACGAAGGATAACGTTACGATGCAGATCGATACCGTTGTGTTCTTCCAGATTACCGATCCGAAGCTTTACGCATATGGTGTTGAGCGTCCGATCATGGCAATTGAGAACCTTACGGCTACGACGCTTCGTAACATTCTCGGCGAGCTCGAGCTCGATGAGACGCTTACTTCTCGTGAGCTGATCAACCAGAAGATGCGTGTGTCTCTTGACGTGGCAACCGACCCTTGGGGTATCAAGGTAAACCGTGTAGAGCTTAAGAACATCATCCCTCCGGTAGCAATTCGTGATGCGATGGAGAAGCAGATGAAGGCTGAGCGTGAACGTCGTGAGGCTATCTTGATCGCAGAGGGTGAGAAGAAGTCCACGATTCTCGTTGCGGAAGGTAAGAAGGAATCCGCAATTCTCGAGGCTGAGGCTGAGAAGGCAGCTGCAATCCTTCGTGCAGAGGCTCAGAAGGAAGCTACCATTCGCGAGGCAGAAGGTCAGGCCGAGGCTATCAAGGCAGTACAGATGGCAAATGCGGACGGTCTTCGCTACCTCAACGAGGCAGCGCCTACGGAAGCAGTTATTCGTCTGAAGAGCCTTGAAGCATTTGCAAAGGCGGCAGACGGCCAGGCTACGAAGATTATCATTCCGTCCGAGATTCAGGCTATGGCGGGACTTGCTTCGGGCATCGTAGAGGCATCCTCTCAGAAGTAAGAGTGATATAGGATTATGAAAAAAGTGCAGGTTATCCGAAAGGATGACTTGCATTTTTTGTTCTATTAGAATATGATAGCCATATGGCACGCGTGGAAGGAAGATGCCGCATTGCACATTTGGATTGGATGCGCGGCACGTTGCTAAGATTTTGCGTCGCAGGGGCGACAGATTGTGAGGATACTTATGAACCTGAAGGGAAGATCGTTTTTAACACTCAAGGATTTTACGAGAGATGAGATTGCATATATGCTTTCGCTGGCAAAGGAGCTGAAGGCGAAGAAGAAGCAGGGCATTACGGGCAATACGTTGAAGGGCAAGAACATTGCGCTCATTTTCGAGAAGCCGTCTACGAGAACTCGTTGCTCATTTACCATCGGCTGTGTGGACGAGGGTGGACATCCGGAGTACCTCGGACATGACGACATTCAGCTCGGACACAAGGAGAGCGTGAAGGATACCGCAAGAGTACTCGGAAGAATGTTCGACGGTATCGAGTTACGTGGCTTCAAGCAGTCGACCGTAGAGGAGCTTGCGCTTTACAGTGGTGTGCCGGTATGGAACGGCTTGACCGATACATACCATCCGACGCAGATTCTCGCGGATTTCCTGACGTTGCAGGAGCAGTTCGGTGAGCTTGCGGGATTGCATCTCGTATTTGTCGGTGACGGCCGCAACAACATGGCGAATTCTTTGATGATCGGTTCTGCGAAGATGGGACTTCATTTTACGATTTTGGCACCCGAAAGCCTGTGGCCGGAGGAGGAGCTCGTGGAGCTTTGCCGTGAGTACGCGAAGGAGAGCGGCGGTAGCGTGACGATTACCGCGGATTTGGACGGCGTGAAGGATGCAGACGCAATCTACACGGACGTTTGGTGCTCTATGGGCGAGGAGGATAAGGCCGCAGAGCGTGTGGCTTTGCTGCGCCCGTATCAGGTAAATGATGAATTGATGGCAAGAAGCGGTAAGGACACGACGATTCTGTTGCATTGCTTGCCGGCGGTTAAGGGCTATGAGGTAACCGAGGAAGTGTTCGAGAAGCACGCTGACGTCGTATTTGACGAGGCGGAGAATCGTATGCATACGATTAAGGCCGTGATGGTAGCAACGCTCGGAGAGTTCGACCGCGACTAATGGGATGAGCGGCGGTATTTCACCGCGGGCCGAAGCGTGGCGACATTTTGCTGTGAACGAAATGCGAAACAAGGGGTATGCTATGGAACAGGATAAGCTGGTGCTGTGTGGCAGCAGTGCCTATGAGCAGAAATTCTATCTCAACGAAAGCTTTGAATCGTTGCCGATACAGGTTCGCCAGGAGCTGCAGATTATGTGCGTGCTGTTTACGGAGAGTGTCGGAGGAGTGCTGACGCTTGCATTTGACGAGGACGGCAATCTGGAATTCGAGGCGAGCAGCGACGAGGGCGATTTGCTTTACGACGAGATCGGAAGCGTGCTCGAGATTAAGAGATTACAGCGCGACAAGCAAGAGCTTTTGGAAGCCTTGGAGACGTATTATCGGGTGTTTTACCTGCAATAAGCTGTGCGGTTAGTGACCGCATGTTGAGGGAGGAACTATGAGTACGAAGAATATATTGTTGGCAGTCGATGTCGGAAACACGAATTTGACGTTCGGCATTTTCGAAGAAGAGCGTATCATCGGTACGTTTCGTATGACGACGAAGCTGCCGCGTACATCGGATGAATTCGGTGTTTGGATTCGCGACCTGCTTCAGGCGAAGGGTGTGGATTATCACGACCTTACCGGCGTCATCGTGGCATCGGTTGTGCCGGGAATTATGCACTCGCTGAATTCGGGCATTATCAAATACCTGGACAAGACGCCGATCGTGGTAGGTGCGGGCATGCGCACCGGCATTCGCATCAACATCGCGAATCCGCAGGAGATGGGTGCGGACCGAGTGGTTGACGCTGTGGCGGGCTACGAGCTGTACGGAAAGCCGCAGAACAAGCCGCTGATGGTAATCGATTTCGGAACGGCGACAACGTACGATTTGGTTATGCCGGATGGAACGCTGGAGTGTGGCATCACGAGCCCGGGCATACGCATTTGCGCAAATGCTCTGTGGAACGAGGCCGCAAAGCTTCCCGAGATCGGCATTGAGATGCCGGAGACGATTATGGCAAAGGATACGACCACAAGTATGCAGGCGGGCTTGATGTACGGCTGCATCGGTCAGACGGAATATATCATTCGCAAGGTGAAGGAGGAGGCCGGACTCGACGAGATGCTCGTTGTAGCAACCGGTGGTCTCGGTAGAATCATTTCGCAGGAGACGGATTCCATCGACTTCTACGACCCCGAGCTGACGCTGAAGGGCTTGCAGCTGATATACGAAAAGCAAAGGAGACGCCGCGGGGCATGAGCTTTCAAATCGGAAAGGTAACAATTGATACGGAATTGGCGTTGGGGCCTATGGCAGGTGTAACGAACCTGCCTTTTCGTCGTCTATGCAAGGAGCACGGTGTCGGCTTGCTGTACAGTGAGATGGTGAGCGCAAAGGGCGTTATGTACCACAACAAAAACACAGCCGAGCTGATTGAAACCGAGCCTGCCGAGCGTCCGATTGCGCTGCAGCTGTTCGGCGAGGACGCTCGTATTATGAGCGAGCAGGCGAAGGTGTTAGAGGAACAGCCATTTGACTTCTTCGACGTCAACATGGGCTGCCCGGTGCCGAAGGTCGTGAACAACGGTGAGGGCTCTGCACTGATGAAGGACCCGCGCAAGGTGTACGATATCGTGTCCGCCATGGTGCGCGCGCAGTCGAAGCCCGTCCTCGTCAAGATTCGAAAGGGCTTTGATCAGCCAAATGCCGTAGAGGTGGCAAAGGCGGCCGAAGAGGCCGGAGCGTCAGCCATCGCAGTGCACGGCAGATTGCGCGGCGAATATTACAGCGGAAAGGCCGACTGGAATTGCATACGCGAGGTCAAGGAGGCAGTATCGGTACCGGTCATCGGAAGCGGTGACGTGACGACCCCGCAGGAAGCGGTGGCGATGAAGACCGAAACCGGCTGTGATTGCGTGATGATCGCGCGAGCGGCCAGGGGCAACCCGTGGATCTTCTCGAGCTGTAAGGCATACATGGAGCAGGGATTTCTCCTGCCGAAGCCGACCGTTGAGGAAGTAATCGAGACCGTGCTTCGCCACGCGAAAATGATGATCGATTGGAAAAGCGGACAGCTGTCCTCCGGCGCAGCCGGCAAGGGAGGACAGTTGTCCCCGAGCGAAGCTGCAAAGGGTGAGCAGCTGGCGATGCGCGAAATGCGAAGCCACGTAGCGTGGTATTTTGCAGGCTATCCCGCGTCCGCAAGACTACGCCAAATGTCAAATGGCATTAGCACGTATGCGGAGCTGGAAGAACTGTTAGGAAGTTATGGCAGCCGTAGGCTGCAGTGATATGCGAGCGAAGCTCGCAGGTGATAGGCGTTGCAAGCAAAGCCGGTGATAGCGCAGCACAGCTGCGCGGTGTTAGTCGGCGGAGCCGGTAGCGCAGCGCGTAACGCGCAACGCGGGTGGTATGAGAGCGAAGCTCGCAAGTGATATCGCGCGGAGCGCGAGGTGATAGCCGCCAATGGCGGCGGTGGCAAATCACCGCGTCCCCTTGGGGCGCTAAAACCGGCGCCGGTCGGCGCCTAAAACGGCAGCGCTTGCGGCTGCTAACACCGCTCGCAGAGCATATCAATTCACCGCGGCGCGTGCGACGCTAACACCGCCCACAGAGTGGGCTAACACCGCTCGCGGAGCGAGCTATCACCGCGCTGAAAGCGCTATCACTAAAAAAAATAAAAAAAGGGGTTGCAAAATCCGAAAAGATAGAGTACAATGTCAAAAGCACTGAGACGGACATTTGTCCGCGTGGGAAAAACACGAACATTTTCCGCGACAGCAAAATAAATGAGCTACTAATTATTTGGAGGTATAGATCATGGCAGAAAAGTTTGTATTGAATGAGAAGTTGAAGGTTGGTATTCTCGGCGCAACCGGTATGGTTGGTCAGAGATTTATCTCCCTTCTTGAGAATCATCCTTGGTTTGAAGTAGTTACGGTTGCAGCCAGCCCGAGAAGTGCAGGCAAGACGTACGCTGAGGCAGTGGGCAATCGTTGGAAGATGGTTACCCCTATGCCCGAGGGAGTAAAGAACCTGATTGTAAAGGACGTAAGCGAGGTTGAGGCAGTTGCCGCAGGCGTTGACTTTGTATTTTCCGCAGTGGAAATGTCTAAGGACGAGATTAAGGCAATCGAAGAGGCATACGCTAAGACGGAGACTCCGGTTGTGTCCAACAACAGCGCGCATCGCTGGACTCCGGACGTGCCGATGGTAGTGCCGGAATTGAATCCGGAGCATTTTGAGGTAATTGAGTTCCAGAAGAAGCGTCTCGGAACGACGAGAGGTTTCGTTGCTGTTAAGCCGAACTGCTCGATTCAGAGCTACACTCCTATGCTTCACGCACTTCGCGAGTTCGAGCCGACCGTAGTGGTTGCTACGACCTATCAGGCGATTTCGGGTGCCGGCAAGACATTTCAAGATTGGCCGGAAATGATCGATAACATCATTCCGTACATCGGTGGCGAGGAAGAGAAGAGCGAGCAGGAGCCGCTTCGTATCTGGGGTCACATTGAAGACGGCGTTATCGTAAAGGCTGAGGGTCCGGTTATCACGACGCAGTGTATCCGCGTTCCCGTTGCTGACGGTCATACCGCTGCCGTATTCGTAAGCTTCAAGAAGAAGCCTACGAAGGAGCAGATTTTGGACGCATGGAAGAACTTCAAGGGCATTCCTCAGGAGCTGGAGCTTCCGAGCGCACCGAAGCAGTTCATTACTTATTTTGAAGAGGACAATCGTCCGCAGGCGCATTTGGATCGCGATACCGAAAATGGTATGGGCGTATGCGCAGGTCGTCTTCGTGAGGATAGCGTATACGACTACAAGTTCGTTGGTCTTTCCCACAACACGAAGCGTGGTGCGGCAGGCGGTGCGGTTCTCTCCGCAGAGCTTTTGGTAGCACAGAAGTATATCGTTGCAAAGTAATTCAATGCCCGGCCAAGTGCCGGGCATTTTTTTGAGGAAAGAATTAAAACAGGGGGCATATCGGTATGCCCCCTGTTGTTATACGGAATAGGATTGCTCTCGCGGTTTCCGTTTGAATTTAAGCAAAAAGATTATTATCGTAAGACCTAGGTCTGCGAAGATGGCAAAGACTAAGGAACCAAATACGATACGAAATCGTTGTAGGTTGGTATCGTATGCTTCATCGTCTATCCATATATGATGGTCGTAATCATAGTAGTGACCGTAACAATAATCCTCGCACCAAGCATCTTCAATATGTACATATTCCGAGGCCATCTCAATATAATCAAAACCAAAATGATCGACAAAACACAAAACCAGGAGCAAAACCATCGCTATGCTTCCGCCCCAGAGGATTGATTTCATCGCCAGTCTCCGATTGTACTGTAGTCGTTGTACCTCTTTGTCCGTACTATCTGCTGTTGCCTCGGTCTTTCGCACCTTTTTGCGAAGAAAATAATACAAAACAGCAGGGTATGCACCATACAGCAAAAGAAACCAAAGGGATGAAATCCCTGGATCTTGTTCAACTAGCAATGAAACAAAGAAGGGTATTGCCGCTATCAAAATAGCTACCCACCATAGGTCTGTGAACAGAATCCAAAAGATCATCTTCTTTACTGTCTTTCGGAACTTCGCTACCTCTTCCGTGGGAAACTCATCGTCCTCCGGAAGATATCCTTGCTCTCGTATCACGTAGATTTGGTATACGATACCGGTAATCAGCAGTATCAATCCCAAAGCAAACACCAGTGGATGAATAGCAAGGCCTAAGTATGTGAAAATCTGCCCGAGCACCGACAGCCCACACCCGATCAGAACGTGGTTTGTTAGCTTCCGGCGCTTCCGCTCCAGCAGTACGCGCATCTGTCTTTCGCTCTTGGCCTTACGGTATGCCGTCGTTTCTTCCGACGACACATCCTCTCGCTTCCGCTCTCCGCGGAGTAGTTCATCCGTAGTAATTCCGAAGAGGTCTGCCATAACAGGAATCAGTGAAAGCTCCGGCGTACACTCATCCCGTTCCCAACGGCTTATCGTCTTGTCAGAGACAAAAAGCTTGTCTCCAAGCTCTTTCTGTGTCATGCCATTTGCCTTTCGCAGAACTGCGATAAAGCTTCCGATGGTCTTCTTCTCCATAGTAGTTTCTTCCCTTCTCGTCACACACAACAAATGCCCACAATGTGAACCGGTGACCTGTGTTTTGTACCGATTCTACCATTGTGACAGAGAATTTTCCTCCCTTGACTGCGAGAATCTCTCTCGCAATGCGAGAATTTTATTCCGTCGGGAAGGAATCAATCTGCGGGAGACCGAGAATGTGGCGAACCATGCGCCACGTGTTACCATTTTCAACGTTCTTTCCGGAAACGACTACGCAAAGGTAGTAGGTCATGTCTTCGTTGTAGCGGGTGATCTTCTCGCCAAAATACGTGTCGGTTAGGCGGATGCCAAATGCATGAGAGGTCTGGTCCTGCTCCGATACCGCATACAGATAATCGTCCTCGGTCAGCGCGTCGGCGATGTCCTTAGGAAGCTTTTCTTCCAGCGGGAAGATGGACTGCGAATTGCAATATGCGGTCAGTGCGTTCGCGGGAGCAATAATCAAATCGACAGTGCCGGCGAACATGTAAGTGGAGACTGCGGTCAAGTCGGTCGGGGAATTCGACAACAGTGCGTTGTTGCACGTGATTGTGAACTTCTTTTTGTTCAGGTCGAACGTATCGAGTGCGTCGTCAAAGAACTGCTCCATCTGGGAGGCGTCCATCGTGTTGTCGAGCACGGCGATATAGGAAATCTCCTTCGGCTTCGGCTTCAACATCGTATACAGAGCACCGATGAGAATGGCTGCGAAAAACAGGACGATGAGAACCGTAACGAGATAGTAGTCTACGAAGAAACGGAACTTGCCCTTCGTGTCCAGCTGCTTCCACTTTTCTTTGACGGAAAGCCCGCCCTCGCGCTCCTCGCGCTTCTGGTAGATGGCTGCGTCATCATTTAAAATCGTTTTTTTCTGATCTATGTCTTGCATGGTTCTCCTCCGAAATTACATACTAATAGTAGTGTAGCACAGTGTGCTTCGAGTGAAAAGGTCGAATTTTTTAAAATGTTTGTGAACGTCGCACATGCCTTCTATTGTAGCATATCCATAACGATGTCGCGGCATTCCTCCACTGTCATTCCCGGCGCCAGCTCCGGTCGGTACAGCAGCTCGATGAGAATCCAGTCCAAATCGGACGGCCACTGCGGCTCGTTGTAATCCTGATAGAAAATGCTGTCGTCGTGCAGATACGAATCGTTCATTAGGCCAAATGTCTGGATGAGCTCCTCAAGGATAACGGAATTGCGCACAGTCTGGCTGATGTCCGAGCGAATCCCAATCTCCGCTTTGAAGTAGAGGTACTCCGAAGGCTGATACCAGCAGGTCGCAAAGCCATCCGTTGCAGAGGCCACATGCTCAGCCGCAAGCCGGTCGTAAGCATCACCACCCTCAAAATGCAGTGTGATGTTAGCCTCATTTTCTTCGTTCTCAAAGCAAATGCCCGGGAAATGCGGTATCGCGTTCAGCGAATCGAACAATCGGTCTAGCAAAGCGTAGTCCTCGTCGGTCGGAGAGCCTACGACCTTGCAAACCATCTCGTCCTTCCACCTGCGAAGCTCCTGTGGAGCGGTTTCGCCATCGTAAAATTCCGCATGCAGAGCAACCTCTTCGAAATACGCGAATATCTCGTCGGCCGAATAGCCCATGCGGTCAATCTCTCCGGAAGCTGTGCCGGGTGTCATTGTGGGCTCTTCGGAAGGCGTGGGCGATGTCGCGTCGCCCGGTGTCGTGGAGCCCGGCGTCGTTACCGGTGCATCGGTAGCCGAAGCGGTAGGAGTTGTCGTTGCGACAAGCGGTGTTGTCGGGAATTCGCCCTGCGTAGGTGAGCCGCTCGGCACACGATCCAATATGCTGCCGCAGCCGGTGAGTGCGAGAAGCAGCACGAGCACCGCGGATAGCTTGACAAGATGCAGTTGTAAAGGCCGGGAACGTCTCATCTATCGTAATCTCCTAAGTGTTTTCTCAGTGTCGGTTGTCGGCGTTGCAGCCAAGGCTACTGAGGTTGTTGCAGTGCATTTGCACAATGTAAGAACAGTATAGCATGGCTTGCGCGGGGATTCAAGAAAGGGCGGCAATCTCGGTGGGAAGAAAAAACTCTTGCATTTTGCGGAAAAGATGATATGATAGCAATGTCAAAACATTTGAAAGGAGTATGCTATGAAACGATTCATTAGCATGGCTCTCCTTGTTGTACTGAGTTTGACTGCACTCACGGCTTGCGGAGGCGGTACGGATAAGGGCAAGAAGGATACTTCAGATGGAGGACAGGTTGTAGTTGGAATAACACAGGATTTGGACAGTCTTGACCCACACAAAGCAGTTGCGGCAGGAACAGAGGAAGTCTTATACAACATATTTGAAGGCTTAGTAAAGCCCGATAAAGATGGTAATTTGCTTGCTGCAGTAGCGAAGAGCTACGACATTTCCGACGATGGATTGACTTATACCTTCGTATTGAGAGAGGGTGTGAAGTTCCATAACGGCGCGGAGGTCACTGCAGAGGACGTGCTATATTCGTTAAATCGATGCGCAGGACGCTTGGACGAATCCGACCCGGAGGTTCAGGTTGTTGCTGCGCTTTCTGTTATTTCCGACATTACCGCCTCCACCGATGAAGAAGGAGCCGACGTTATTACGGTAACATTATCGGAGGCAAATACGGAGCTGATCGGGTACTTTACCTGCAGCATCGTACCGAAAGACTATAAGGATCAGAGCAAGGCGCCGATCGGCACCGGTCCGTTCCGCTTTGTATCCTACACGCCAATGGACAGCATTGTCATTGAGCGAAATGATGATTATTATGGAACAAAGGCGCACCTGAAGAAGGTTACCTTTGCGATTTCCGAGAGTACGGATGCGGCATTTTTGGAGCTGCAGGCCGGACACATCGACATTTTCCCGTATCTGACGGCCGACCAGGCAGCTCAGCTGGAGGGACAGTTCACCATCGAGGTTGGCGACATGAGCCTTGTACAGGCGTTGTTCATCAACAATGCCGTGAAGCCGTTCGATGACATTCGCGTGCGTAAGGCGATGTGCCACGCAATCGATAGAGAAGGACTGCTCGACATGGTAGCCGGTGGTTACGGAAGCATTATCGGCAGCGGCATCTACGCAGGCTTGTCCCTGTATTACGATGAGACGCTTGCGAACATGTACGAATACGACGTAGAGAAGGCAAAGCAGCTTCTGGCTGAGGCGGGCTATGCGGACGGTTTTACATTTACCGTGAAGGTGCCTTCGAACTACGATTATCACGTAAGCACCGCTGAGGTGCTCGTAGAGCAGCTGAAGGCCGTTGGCATTACGATGAACATTCAGCTCATCGAGTGGGCAACATGGTTGTCGGACGTATATGCGGACCACAACTTCGAGGCGACGGTCATCGGCTTGGATTCGCAGCTGGCACCCGGAGACATCCTGAAGTATTATGTCGGCGGAAAGCCGAAGAACTTCATCAACTACAGCAATGCTGAGTTCGATAAGGTGTACAAGGAGGCAGCCATTGCGGTAGATACGGACGAAAAGGTGGCTTTGTACAAGCAGCTGCAGCGCTTCCTCGCAGAGGACGCAGCATCCGTATTCCTGCAGACACCGTCTCTGATGGTAGCGGTAAATCCCGAACTTGCGGGCTATACCTTCTATCCGGTATACGTGCAGGATATGTCCACAATCTACTATAAGTAAGAGGAGTGGATTCGACCGATAGGGGTGACGAAGGAGAGCTTCGTTGCTGCTTGAGAATAGCAATTGAGAATTTCACGAAAGGAGAGTGACCGTTATGCAGACACTGAGAAAGATTCTTTTAATGTGTGCCGCAGTACTGGTGCTCTCCTTTTTTACGTTCCTTGCTTTCCAGGTGCTTCCCGGAGACGCCGCTGTGGCGAAGCTCGGTACGAACGCAACACCCGAGGCAATCGAGGCACTTCGTGAGGAGCTTGGGCTAAATGATCCGGTGCTCGTGCGCTACGGCCGTTGGCTCGCAGGCGCGGTAACCGGCGATTTCGGCGATTCCGAGAGATATCGTATGCCGGTGTCGGAGCTTTTGCTGCAAGTGCTTCCAAACACGCTGCTGCTGGCGCTGTTGTCGGGCATCTTCATCGTGCTTTGCTCGTTGCCGCTCGGCATCCTGTTCGCGAGATATCCGGGCAGTGTGCTCGACCGTGTCGGCGCATTTACCAATCAGACGTTGATGGCGGTTCCGGCATTTTTCCTCGGTATCTTGATCTCCATCGGACTTGGCGTGACGTTGAAGCTGTTCGTGCCCGGCGCATTTGTCTCGTACAACGAGAACCTGGGCGAATGCCTTGCGTACCTCGTATTTCCGGCCATTGCCGTGGCACTTCCGAAGATTGCGATGACCGTGCGATTCCTGCGCAGCGCGCTTTTGTCCGAGAAGCAAAAGGACTACGTGCGCACCGCAAGAAGCAAGGGCCTTGGCGAGTGGGAGGTCATGTTTAAGCACCTGTTGCCAAATGCTCTTCCGGCCACAATCACCTTCCTCGGCGTCATTGCCGCAGAGATTTTGGCGGGCAGCGTTGTGGTAGAGCAGGTATTCGGCGTAGGTGGTATCGGGCGTCTGCTCGTAACCTCCATCGCAAATCGAGATTACAACGTCGTACAGGCCATCGTGCTGTACGTAGGCGTGGCGGTGCTTGTCATCAATGCGCTGATTGAAGGCAAAGAGAAGTAACGGTTTCGCGGCGGCAACGCCGGCTTTACGAAGATACGGCGAGGCCGAGGACGGCTTCGCGAAACAATAAACAGAAAGGACTCCACGATTATGAAGCGGTATCGCAGCTTTAATTTCATATGTGGCATGGTATTCCTCGGAATCACCGTGGCTTTGGTGCTGTGCGGACTGCTTCACACTCCGATGGATCCGGATGCCATGTCGGTTGCGGAAAAGAACATGGCCCCGTCCCTAGCACACTGGTTCGGCACGGACAATTACGGACGTGACATCCTAAGCCGTGTTATGGTCGGTGCAAAGACGACCGTGCTCATCGGCGGTGCGACGATTTTGCTCGGCGCCATCGTCGGTACGGCACTCGGTGCGTTGACGGCGTATTTCGGCGG
>JAZODS010000176.1:0-7136 GCA_045597165.1 Lachnospiraceae bacterium
CCGGTCTCGTTGCCCTCGCCGAAAATAACATCCTTAAAGATTGCACCAAACAAAAGCGCAATGACAAATACGCCTGCGTCGCCAAGAGAAACGCCTTTCACAGTAATTCTACCCAATGCATATCCCACAAAAAGAATCGCGAACACGCAAAGCAGAACAAATGAAATTCCGGTAACGGGAATTACCCCACCAAATAAATTCATTGCGTCAAACCTCCGTACCAAGAAATATTATTTCACATTAGTAGGAACCTGCTTATCACAGGTTCCTAGAAAAAATATAGCTCATTGTCGTTTAAGAATCAATATTCATTTTTCACAAACTAAGAACCGAATTCCAAGTTATATTTCGTGAAAATTAATTCTTGCGAGCGTAATCAGGCAACAGCATCGGAGAAAGCTGTTCTGTTGCAATGCCTGCCTCCGTTCTTTCCTTTGCAAAATCATCTACATGGGAAAGTGTAAGCGCGCCAACCTCAACAGACTTGGACTTCTCACTTGCAAACTGACCTGCGTTACGACCGAATACGATAACGTCGAGCAGGGAGTTACCCATCAGACGGTTGCGGCCGTGAACACCGCCGGCAGCCTCACCTGCAACGTAGAGATTCTCTACATTGGTCATGCTCTCGGTATCTACATCTACACCACCATTCTGGTAATGCAACGTCGGGTAGATGAGAATCGGCTGCTTACGAATATCAATACCGTACTTGCCGAACATACGCATCATTGCAGGGATACGCTTCTCAATCGTACCCTCACCGTTCTTCAACTCGATCATCGGAGTATCCAACCAAATACCAACGCCTTCGGGAGTCGGGATACCCTTGCCGTTCGTGCTACACTCACGAATGATGGAGGAAGCGGTTACGTCACGGGTCTCAAGCGGGTTCATAAATACTTCGCCGTCGATGTTAACAAGCTTTGCACCGAGGGAACGAACCTTCTCGGTAACGAGTGCACCGAAGATCTGCTCCGGAAATGCAGCGCCGGTCGGGTGATACTGAAGAGTATCTACATCACGAAGCTTTGCGCCTGCACGGTATGCAAGTACAAGACCGTCTGCCGTTGCACCGTAGTGATTGGAGGTCGGGAAGTTCTGATAGTGAACACGTCCTGCACCACCGGTAGCGATGATTACCGTCTTCGCCTTGGCAATGAGAATCTCCTTCGTCTCCATATTCATAAGCACCGCACCTGCTGCAGCACCCTTGTCGTCCTTAATAATCTCAATTGCAGACGTAAAATCTACAACCGGGATCTGACGGTTCAATACCTCATCACGAAGCGTACGCATGATCTCGGCACCGGAATAGTCCTTTGCCGCATGCATTCTCTTGCGAGAAGTACCGCCACCATGTGTCGTTACCATCGTGCCGTCGGGCATCTTATCGAACTCTACACCGAGCTCGGAAAGCCACTGAATAGCCTCCGGTGCCTTAGTTACCAGCTTAGCAACCAGCTCCGGCTTAGCAGCAAAATGTCCGCCGCCAAATGCGTCTACATAGTGAATTGCCGGTGAATCGTTCGGCTTATCCGCAGCCTGGATACCACCCTCAGCCATCATCGTGTTCGCATCGCCCATACGAAGCTTCGTTACAATCATAACCTTTGCGCCGTTCTTGTCAGCCTCGATAGCAGCAGAGGTACCTGCGCCACCTGCACCGATGATCAACACATCCGTCTCATAATCCGGATTGGAAAGATCAATGTTCATATCCTGGATACGGCTCTTTGCCTCGAGCATATCCGCAAGCTCGTTCGGAACCTTACCACCCTTGTTCGGTCCGATCAGCAATTCGCGGAACTCCTCTACCTTGTGATCCGGATGATACTTTGCAAGGAGGTTCTCTTTTTCTTCCGCCGTCATACGTCTCGGATCCAGCGCAGCATTTGCCTCACGCTTTGCCTCAACGACTTTCATCAATTCAAGCATCTGTTCATTATACATTGTGCGCGTACCTCCTATTTCTCAATCTCTCTGTTGTTGTAAAGCTCTTTGATTTCCGCAATGGGCTTGCCCATGAGGTCCTCAATCAACTTGTCAAATGCACCGTCATTTACCTCGTTCACGCGGTCATTCAAATGTCCGCACTCCGGAGCAATGTACTTTCCGTTAATACGTCTTGCCAGCATTGCCACCTGAGGATGAGAAATGCCTGCGGGACAACGAGAGGAGCATACACCACACATAACGCAGTCAAAGGACTCCTCTGCACACTTCTCGAAATCGCCGCGCTGTGCGTATGCAATGTACTGCATAACGTTCAGTTCCTGCGTACAGCTCTTCGTACAAGCGTTACAACCGATACAAGCGTAAATCTCGGGGAACAGCTGCATCATCACCGCCTGCTTTGCGGAAACCTTCTCAATGTCGTATACGGGCTTTACGAGCGGGAAGAACGGCAACGTTGCGATGTACATACCCTCTTCTACCTTCGTCTGGCATGCCAAGCAAGCCTTCAGCTCACGGTCACCCGCGATACGGTAAATCGTTGCACAAGCGCCGCAAAAACCGTTACGACAACCGCAACCACGCACCAGCTCGTAGCCGGCGTACTCCATTGCCTTCATAATCGTAAGATTCGAAGGCACCTCATATTTCTTACCATAAAGATAAATGTTACACATCTCAGCCATGATTACTCACCTTGCTTTCTCTCAAATTAATATTCATTCGGCATCTCATCAACCTGATCACAACGGAATACCGGACCATCCTTACATACGTACTTGTCGCCGATGTTGCAACGGCCACATTTTCCGAGACCGCACTTCATCTTAAGCTCCATCGTCGTGTATACCTGCGTCTTCTGGAAGCCGAGCTCCGTAAGACCTGCCAGGGTAAACTTAATCATAATCGGCGGTCCGCAGATGATTGCGGTCTTATCCGTCGAGAAGCCAAGCTCCTTCACGTAGTTCGGAACGAAGCCGACATGACCGTCCCAGCCTTCCTGCGGAGCGTCAATCGTAAGGTACACATTGATGCCCTCTTCCTTGCACCATTCATTCATGATTTCAGGGAAATCTACGAGGTCATCCTTGCTACGCGCACCGTATACGATATCAACCTTGCCGTATTGGTCGCGCTTATCACGTACATAATTGATTACCGAACGAAGCGGTGCCAAGCCGATACCACCGGCGATAAACAGCATATCCTTGCCGACGAACTCGGTGTCAACCGGAAAGCCGTTGCCGTAAGGTCCGCGAATCGTAACCATCTGGCCTACCTCCATCTCATGGAGCCAATTCGTTACGCAACCGCACTTCTTAATACTGAATTCCATAAACTCCGTATTGGTCGGAGACGAAGTAATCGAGAACAACGCCTCGCCCACACCCGGAATCGACAGCATAGCACACTGTCCCGGAATGTGCTCAAATGCTTTAGCACCTTCGGGAGTCACTACGCGAAATGTCTTTACGTCGGGAGTGTCAACTCGAATGTCCGTTACAACGCCGAGTACCGGTACCAAAGGATCTCTTCCATTACTCATTGCCTTCTCCTCCTAACGTCTTAATCACCTTTACGATGTTCATATTGATCGGGCATTTTGCCAGACATCTGCCGCAGCCCACACAGGAGTACATTCCGTCGTTGTTGCTCGGGAAGTACACAAGCTTGTGCATGAATCTCTGACGGAAACGCTCCAGCTGGCTGTTACGGATGTTGCCGTGTGCCATCTTCGTGAAGTCGGAATACATACAAGAATCCCAGCAGCGGAAACGCTCGATATCATTGCCGGTATCAAAGTCGCGCACATCGTAGCACTGACAGGTCGGACATACAAATGTACAGGTGCCGCATCCGAGACAGCTCTCGGAAAGGCTTGCCCACTTGTCCGAATGGAACAGTGTAAGCAACTCCTGCTTCTCGATGCCTTCCAAGGAAAGCTTCGCAAGCGGCAGGCGCTCCATCATAACCTTAATGGCGGTCTTAATAGGTTCTACTGCCGTAGAATCAGCCGCATCAAGGTACGTTTCAATCAAACTGAGAAGCTTCTCACCCTTTGCGGTGTTGGCTTCCATGTAGTAATCCGCACCGAGCATCCAAGCACTTACGTCGCCACCAGGATTTGCCGCGTCTACGCCAAATGTCTGACAGAAACACGTCTCGGCCGGACGGTTACAAGCCAGCGTTACAATTACGCCATGCTCTCTGCGGTTCTGATAAAAGGTATCGATCGGCTCGCTCAAAAATACGCGGTCCAGTACCTCGAGGCTTGCCGCATCGCAAGCACGTACACCGAATACCACGAAGTCGTCGTACTCATTCACTCTTTGCTTAATCTCAATGTTTCGTCCCTCTACCTTGAAATCCATGAGGTTCTCAACCTGAGGGAAGAAAAAGTCCTTCGCACTGCGATTTGTATTGAGGGCCTTGCTCATCGTCATGCCCTCCTGCCACTCCATAAACTGAGCGCCGGCGTTGGTATCCACCGGAAGGTAGAGCTTATATGCAGCCTTAATCGCGCCGAATACGTCATACAGCTTATCTGATGAAAGTTTCAACATATACTCTTACCCCTTTCTGTTATAGACGATATCAGGCTCGCAATCATCGAACGTGTAGCTCGTTAGCGGATGTCTGCCCTCCGCCTCTTCGCCTGCCTGGAACTCACCGTACAGCTCGTTGATGTCCTTGATGAACTTACGGTTCAGCAAATGCAACGGAATGCGCTGAGGACATACTCTGGAGCACTCGCCACAGTCCGTACAACGTCCCGCAACATGGTACGCACGGATGATGTGGAACATATTCTCTTCAAAGCTCGAAGCTGCTGCCTTATTCTCAATGCCGGATGCCGGATTGTCGAATATGCATTTCTCACAGCTACATGCCGGACATACGTCACGACAAGCGTTGCAGCGGATACACTTGGACAGCTCACCGCGCCAAAATGCGAAGCGCTCCTCGGGAGTCATTGCCTCCAATGCTTCTACCTGCTCAAAACGCTTAGAAGGCATCGGACCGCCCTCCTCGCCGATCAGCTCGTCATATACAACGTGCTTCTTGCTCTTACATACAAGGCAACGGTCCTCCATCACGTCTACCTTCGCTACGGTGTGCTCACCATAGATGGTATCCACGATGAAATTGCCTCCCTCGGAGCGGATGCCGAGGATACCCTCAATGCCCTGCTCCTTCATCTTCTTTACGTCTGCCTTGCCGTAGCTCGGAACGCCGATGATATATACATTTTCACGAAGAATTCTGTGTTCCTTCAAAAGCTCGTTAAAGCTGTAGGAATCGCAAGGCTTCAAGAATACAAGCGCCTTGCCTTCCTTGCGGCTTGCCTTAATCATATACTTCGAAAGATTTGCACTGCAGAAATCGTCGTATACAAACTTTGCATCAATTTCTTCCGGTGTCTCAAATACCGCCGGTGTGATATCGTAAGCAAATTCGCCGGACTCCCAGCCGATTACGCGATTTACGGTTCCGTCGGCAAGCAGCTCCTTTGCACGCTGTTTCATCATTTCTTGCATCGTATATCCTCCAATCTGCGGTTCTCTCCCAGCTTGGTAATCGTAGCAACGAAATCGTTCATCGTTGCGGCGAACTTAGCACCCTCTGCTGCGGAAACCCACTCCACACGAGTACGCTCCTTCTCGATTCCCAAGAAATCGAGCATGCTGAACAACAGAGTCATACGGCGACGAGCATAGTAGTTGCCCGAGGTGTAATGGCAGTCACTCGGATGGCATCCGCAAATGATTACGCCGTCTGCGCCACGCTGAAATGCGCGTAAGATAAACATCGGGTTAACGCGGCAGGAGCAAGGAACGCGAATGATCTTAACGTTTGCCGGATAGTTCAAACGATTCGTACCGGAAAGGTCCGCACCGGCGTAGGAACACCAATTGCAGCAAAATGCTACGATGGTCGGTTTGAATTCTTGATTCGTCAATTCATTTACTTGCATATCGCATCTACCTCCGCCATAATCTGTCTCGTGGAGAAGCCCTTCAAATCCATAGCGCCGGAAGGACAGGTTACGGTACAAGCACCACAGCCCTGACATACGGCAGGATTTACGGATGCGACACGACGAATTGCCGTCGTACGATCCGGCATACGGAATTCCTTCTCAACATACGAGATTGCACCGTAAGGACATACCTTCTCACACTGGGAACAACCGTTACACATCATCTCATTCGCTTCGGCTACGCAAGGATTGCAGGTCAGCTTATCCCTTGCAAGCAAACCGATTACCTTAGATGCCGCAGCACCCGCCTGAGATACGGTCTCCGGAATGTCCTTCGGACCCTGACATACACCGGACAAGAAGATTCCGGCGGTAGGGCTTTCTACCGGACGAAGCTTCGGATGTGCTTCGGTGAAGAAATCGTTCGTATCCATGCTTGCCGTAAGCATCGTTGCGAGAGAACGTGCGGTCTCGTCCGGCTCGATTGCCGTTGCGAGAATAACCATGTCCGCTTCGATGTGAAGCTGCTCATTTGACAACAAATCCGATGCCTGAACCATCAGCTTGCCACCCTCGGGAGCAACCTTACCAACCATACCCTTCACATAGTGAACACCGTATTCTTCTACGGCGCGGCGGTAGAATTCGTCGAAGTTCTTACCGGGCGTACGAACGTCGATGTAGAATACATACACCTCGGTATCCGGATATTTTTCACGACAAAGCATTGCGTGCTTTGCGGTATACATACAACAAATCTTCGAGCAGTAAGGCTTACCGCAGCCGGAGATATCACGGGAGCCGACACACTGTACGAATACGAGAGTGTGCGGATGCGTTCCGTCGGAAGGACGAAGAAGCGTTCCGCCCGTAGGTCCTGCTGCATTCATCAAACGCTCAAACTCAAGGCTCGTCACTACGTCGGGGCTCTGAGAGTAAGCAAATTCATCAAAGTTGTCGAGCTTAATCGTGTTGAAGCCGGTTGCTACGACAATGGCACCGTACTGCTGCTCAATAATCTCATCCTTCTGCGTATAATCGATAGCACCTGCGGTACATACCTTTGAGCAGACACCGCATTTACCTGTTTTGAGCATCGTGCAGTAATCGGCGTCGATGGTCGCTATCTTCGGAACTGCTTGTGCAAACGGGATATAGATCGCTCTTCTTTGGTCCATTCCGAGATTGAACTCGTTGG
>JAZODS010000177.1:0-3869 GCA_045597165.1 Lachnospiraceae bacterium
CGGCAGATTTGTGGTAATGATGTTCATCAGCGTCGATTTACCCGCACCATTCGGCCCTAAAAGCCCGTACACGCCCGGCGTGAATGTGTAAGTAAACCGATCCAATGCCCGGTTCGCACCATACATCTTTGTCACGTTGCACACCATAAGTTCCATATCCATCTCCCTCTGTCGCTTGGACAATCACTCCTCACGCATCGTCCGGCGCTACTCCTTTGATTTCTCCAAATGCCCCTGCAGCTGTGCATTTGCCTCTGCTACCCACTCTCTATTCTCCGACCGCTCTTGCTCGCTCTTCCACTGAACAAACAATGCCTCATAATCCTCGGATAGCCAAATATACTTTCCTTCATCCCAAAGCACGCTGAGACGATTTGCTGCCGCCCCATACTCCCCACTTTGCAAATGCAATGTTGAGGTGTCGGTAACAGAATAGTTTTGCTCATAATACGCATTTCGCTCGGACCACTCACCCTGCAATTCGCAATCCGTACCTACATTCATAAAGAACGGAAAATACTCTGCCAGCAAGTCTTCCTTCTTCGTATCTTCGATCACAAAATTCGCATCTTTCATTACAACCAGCTTTTGATATTCCGGCTTTGTATAGAACAGCTCAAGCAATTTCCACGCCTCGTCCTTATGCTGACTGTTCGCCGCAATTCCCCATTGTGCGGCCGTAGAAGTATTTAGAGTACCCGGCACGTTTCGGATCATCACGTCATAATCAAACGCATTTTCCTTCAACACATTGTCGTCAATATATATACCAAATGCACCGCTACTCAACACGTCCTCTAAGGAGACTTCGTTACATATGGATTCTATGTAGTCTTCGACTCCTGTCATCCACTTCGAGGCGGTATCATAACCTCTGACTTGATAATCGATGTACCTATTTTCAACAAATCGATGCAATGTGTCCAAATGCTTTTTGTATATGCTCGATTCTCCAGCCAAAAGAAGCTGCTGTGCCTCTTCGTCTAGCATCATTCCGAAATACGGGCGATGTCCTTGCGTCGTCAGATATAAACAACTTTCGTCCTCGTACAACAACGGCGAGAAGCCTTCTTTCTTATCCAGTCGCTCCAAATACGGTTCTATGCCCTCTAAAGTCAACGGCATATTCTCCACTTCTTCCTCGGTAAAATACTTCATGTTGAACACAAACTGTCCTATCACATCTGTACGTACAAAGGACGGAATGCTATATACTCTATCTTCTACCGCTACGCTTTCCCATAGAACGTCCGCAAACAATTCCTGTACGGGCGAATTCTCCAGATACTTTTCCAAGGGCTCAAAAAAGCCACTCTGAATCAGACGATAGCTATCGGTTCTTCCGTCGGCAAAATCCACTCCGGTACTTGCAATATCAATCGGTGTATCTGAATATGCCTTAATCTGCGACTCATATTCCGAGCTCCGGAAATGCACAATCTGCACGTTAAAATCACAACCATCTTCTATAAGCATCTTATTAAACTGTCGCAGTTGGTCGTCCTTCAATGCAAAACCATCCGTTACTGCCCAATATAATATCTTTTCGGTAAAGACCACCGGCTCCTCTGCCCCTTGGGTGACCTCTTGAGTAACCGTCGGCGTTGAAACACCTTCTGTTACACTTCCTTCCGCCGAAATCGTTGGATTTACTCCTCTCTCTTCCTCATCTTCAGCGCAACCGAATAAAAGCAGCGCTAACAAAACCACCAAACACACGATATAACGTCTTCTAACGCTCTTAATAATCATCATGACTCACATTCACCTTCGTCAAATAGCGTATTCTGTCAAACGCACCGGCAAAGAAATCTTCTGTTGATATCCAACAATACATAAGCTCTCCGGCTTCATTGTTCTTCATTACAAAGATTCCATCGCTAAATACAGCCTCAATACTCATCCATTCTGCATCCCCGAGATATACTGTCTCTCCTTTTGTAAGGTCGCAAGCATAATACCCTCCTTCGGTGTATTCCTCTTGCTTTTCACTTGCATAATAGATATATCGGTCGCCTACAAAACATCCTCTGCTGACCGTCTCACCTTCAGCTACTAGTGTCTTTCGTCCGTCATAGGACACCCAGAATAACTGCTTGTCCCAATCTATCATCGACACAACAAAGTCTGCATCCGGATTCTCTTGTTGCCACACGATTCCTTTACGACTAAGGGTCACGCTTGCATTCTTCCCTTCTGTTACCAAGGTTTCTTCCTTGCGTGAAATATTATAGCGAAAAATCTTAATAAAATTTTTCAGCACTCCGTCTTCTTCTAAGATTTCCGAGTAATAATAAAACAAATCGTCTCCAACAAGATATGCGTCCGTAATATAATTTGTTTCACTTTCTTTGCGCACAAGATGTTCTACCGTTCCGTCCACTAATGAGATTAGTACACAGCCTGTCAACGGTTTCTCGAGCAACGGCGGCTCTGTATCTCCTTCTTTCATCGCCCCATAGTCATAATCATTGCGATACCAAAGCAGTAGTTGGTCCCCCGTATATTGCATTCCCCGAAGCGTCTGCATGTCCACCTCCGCAATTACACGCCTTTCGGTTCCTTCTGTATTTTCAAGACAGATGCTCGTCTCCCGCGCTCCTTGATAGACTCCATAAAACCCTTCATCTATCGGGATAAGATAGGATGCTCCGGCTCGATACAAGGCAGCGCAAGTAACTTCTTCCTTCCAGTCTGTCGGGTATTGATGTTCACAGGTCGGATCAAAACAAAGAACATACTCCTCCCCTGTTTCTTTCTCAACATACCTCGCTATATTCGCTACAGAATAAACCCCATCTTTATTATAGGTCGCTGCCCCTATCAAGGCACGAATATCTTCGCGTTCAACATCCGTTCCTGCGGGGTTCTCCCTTCCGGAAGAAGGCCCCTTGTCCCTGCACGAACATAAGCAAAGCAGCATTACCAATACGACGATAAACACCTTCCGCTTCATGCCTTCTCCTTTCTCTTTACCTACTATTCATTCCGAGACTCCTTCAAATGCTCCTGCAGCTGTGCATTTGCCTCTGCTACTATCTCTTCAACACCCAATTCCTTAAATTGTTCTTGCCACAAAACTCTCTTTTCTTCGTAATCCTCTGCAACCCATATATCCTTAGCAAATGGCCACAATCCACTCAACTCGCTATATATATGACCATATTCACGTGCGTCAAAGTAGAAGGATGCGTACTCGGACTGGTCATAGCCGATCTCGTAAACAGTTTTTCGTTCCTCCCACGAACCTCTTAATTCACAATCGGTTCCCGCCACCAAGCAATCAAAATAGTATTCCGACAATAAGTCTTCCCTCTGTTCTTCCTCATAAGTAAACGCAGAATCCTTCATCACCAACAGCTTCTGATACTTCGGTTCTGTATAATACAATTCGAGGAGTCGCCATGCTTCATCCTTGTATTGACTATCCGCTACAATTCCCATTTGATTTGCCGTAGTGATTGTTACTCTACCGGGCAAAGAACGCACTCTAACGGGATAAGTGAAATCTTCTTCCGTTAAGCAGCCATAGTCAATGCATACGGCGAAGCTTCCTTCCTTCAACAATTCTACGGAAGATGGTCGATTTTCATTTTCCTCAAGAAACTTCTCAAGAAACTCGTCAACCAACGGATGTTCATTCTTATTAATATCTACACTATAATTCATATATCCTTTCTGATAGTAGTCGTGTAGTATATCCATGTGCTCTGTAAGTTTTGTAGACAATAACGGATTCTCAATACGACCGGTCGTCATGTCCATTGCTAAAAAGCCAAGGAAGTAGCCCTGCTTTCCTGCAATGCTATGGTGTTCCATGTCTTTATAGATTAGCGGCGAAAAATCTCCCTCAACCGCCACCCTCTCTA
>JAZODS010000178.1:0-5150 GCA_045597165.1 Lachnospiraceae bacterium
GCGTCGCGCAATCCGGTCGAAACCATATAGTCCGCAGAAGACTTAATCAAATCAGCGTTGATGTTCCAGCTGAAGGTGTTCCAGGAATTCCACCCCATCGGTGGTGTCGGGCATAAAGGCTTGCTCATATTCGTGTCCTCCTTATAGGAAAATGTACTGCTTTCAGTCTAGCATTTGCACGGAAAAAAGTCAATCGAGTACGGGCGATTCGACGTTGAAGAAAGGGCGGTTCTGTGGTATGATTTTCGAAGAATGTATTTGAAGGAGTAGGTTCATGATTTTTGACACTCATGCACATTATGATGACCCGCGCTATGACGAGGACCGAGAGCAGCTTTTGACTGCGATGGCGGAACATGGCGTTGGGCATATTATCAATATCGGAGCAAGCATGGAAGGAAGCCACGCAACGGTGGAGCTCGTGCGGACATACCCTTGGTTTTACGGGGCCGTCGGCGTTCACCCGGACGAGGTCGGAGAGCTGTGTGAGGAGGACATGGAGACGCTGTATCGCCTGAGTCACGAGGAGCGAATCGTCGCCATCGGCGAGATTGGTCTCGACTATGCTTGGTACGGAGAACCGACCGAGGAGGAGATCGCGCGCCGCAAGGAGCAGCAGGAGCTTTGGTTCCGTAAGCAGCTCGAGGTGGCGAGAAGACGCGGCTTTCCGGTTGTCATCCATTCGCGCGACGCTACGGAGGACACGCTTCAAATCATGCGCGAGCACACGAAGCTGGCCAAGGAGGAAGGAAGCTTTCACGGTGGCGTGATTCACTGCTTCAGCTCCTCGCCGGAAATCGCGAGAGAATATGCCGCCCTCGGCTATTACATCGGAATCGGCGGCGTACTGACCTTCAAAAATGCGAAGAAGCTGCCGGAGGTTGTGGACGAGCTGCCGATGGAGCGCATTTTGCTGGAGACGGATTGCCCGTACCTAGCACCGGTGCCGTTCCGCGGAAAACGAAACGATTCCACGCTGCTGACGTACGTGGTGGATGCCATCGCACAGCGCAAGGGAATCAGCGCGGAGGAGGTCATCCGCATCACCGAGGAAAATGCGAAGCGGTGCTTTGAAATCATGGAAAAGACGGAGGAAAGGGAATGGCTTATCTGAGCGACCCGAAGGAGACGATTGCGGTTCTGAACCGGTATCATTTTAATTTTCAGAAGAAGTTTGGGCAGAATTTTTTGATTGATGCCCACGTGCTGGACAAGATTATCCGCGCGGCGGACATCACAAAGGACGACGTTGTGTTGGAGATCGGACCCGGCATCGGCACGATGACGCAGGTGCTTTGCGAGCATGCGAAGGAGGTCATTGCCGTTGAAATCGACAGCAACCTCATACCGATTCTTCGCGACGACACGTGCAAGGCCTACGACAATCTGACGATCATCCACTCGGACGTGCTGAAGCTCGACATCAATGAGCTCGTGGCTTCGCGCGGCGGTGCGCCGATCAAGGTCGTGGCAAATCTGCCGTACTATATCACAACGCCGATTATTATGGGACTTTTCGAGATGCATGTGCCGCTCAAAAGCGTGACGGTTATGGTGCAAAAGGAGGTTGCCGAGCGTATGCAGGCGCTTCCGGGCAACAAGGACTACGGCGCACTTTCGCTGGCTGTGCAGTACTACGCCGAGCCGTACATTGCGGCAAATGTTCCGCCGAACTGTTTTATGCCCCGCCCGGGCGTCGGCTCCGCGGTCATTCGCATGACGCTTCACGAGGTACCGCCGGTACGCGTGGAGGACGAGAAGCTGATGTTCGCGCTCATACGCGCTTCGTTCAATCAGCGCAGAAAGACGCTTGTAAATGGACTGAGCAACGCGGCGGAGCTGGCATTTTCGAAGGACGATATCGCCGGAGCGCTCGAGAGACTCGGGCTGTCGCCGACCGTGCGCGGAGAGGCACTCAGCCTGGCACAATTTGCGGCGTTGGCTGACGAACTGGTGAAGCTGTAGGCATTACAGGGGGACAAGATGGGGCAGAAGCCACAATTACGATATATTTACGGACGACGACTCAGTCGGAAACGCCGAGAATGGGTTTTGCAGCTGATGCAAGACGTGCCAGAGGCACACAAGGTGCAGCCGTTGATGGGCGATGCGAGGAAGCCGCAGGACGATTTACCGATGTATGCATTTTGCTTGGCGGGCGACCGCTTGGTAGGCTATTGCGAGTTGTATCTGAATGATGGCGAGTCGGCAAGTGACGAGAGCGATGAGCCGACGAGTGACGGCGAGACGAAGTGCGTGTCGGGACAGGAAGTGCCCGAGCTGCGCGGAATGGTCGCTGAGGACTATCGGCGTCTCGGATGCTTTCGAACGATGGTAAATGAGCTGATGCGCGGTCGAGGCGCGAGCTGCTCGTTCGTCGGAGGCGGGGATGCGGAAGCATTTTGCTTGACGATGGACGCGATGGGAGCGACGCTTTCCGGAAGAGAGCTTTTGATGGCGGCGCACGTGTCGGAGCTTTGGCTGCCGGAGACGAGTCCGGCGGGGCTTTCGATTGAGTTGGCAGAGGAGCCGGAGACAATCGGTGCATTTGCCTATCTGGATGGCGAGTGCGTGGGACAGCTGTTTGTGCAGAAGGGCACGACGTGCTTTTTGTTCGGCGTGGAGGTTCGCGAGGACGTTCGCAGGCGGGGAATTGCGCTTGCGATGCTCGGAAAGGTATTTCGGACACTGCCACCCACACGGCGAGTTGCACTGCACGTCGAAGGGGCAAATGTAGGTGCGGTTCGCCTCTACGAAAAGCTTGGCTTTCAGGTTGAGGAGGAGCTGCGACAGTACACCTTAAGATGTTAGCATTTCACGCTCTTTTCACTTTACAATGCAAGTGGCGTGCAGTATCATAATGGTAGAAGACAAGTGTCGCAAGACATGATATAGATTGAGAAATACGGAGGGGATAACGATGGGAGATTACGATAAGAATCTTGAGCTACAGACCGACACCTCGGAGGAGAAGAAGCGCCCGTTCCACGATGCGAAGGCGTATTTGCCGATTGGCATCGCGGCGTTCGGAGTCATCGGAGCCGCGTTGCTTTTGTACTTTGCGTTGTTGCGTGTGGACGTCATTGCGAAGGGAATTAAGGCTGTGCTTTCCGCGATGTCGCCGGTTATCTGCGGCTTTATCATTGCATTTTTGTTGTCGCCCGTCGTGCGATTTTTAGAGAAGAAGCTGTACTGGATTTTGTCGCGCAGAGATAAGACGAAGGGGAAACTGACGGACGAGAAAGCCTGTAAGATGCGTCGTTCGGCGAGAAGACTGAGCATTTTTGCGTCGCTGATGGCTGCGATTGTGCTCATTACGCTTTTGATTTTGGCAATTGTTCCGGAAGTGATTGCGAGTATTGAGTCGTTGGTAAATGAGATCCCGAAATACACGAGTTCCATCGTGGAGAGCGGCAAGAAGTTTCTTTCGAAGAACGAGCGTCTCTCCGAGATTTTGATGCCGTATTTTCAAAATGCAACGCAGTACATCGAGGAGCTTGTAACCGGCAAGCTGGAGTCGATTGTGACGACGACCTACGGTTGGGTAACCATCGGCATTCGAACTGTAATCGACGTCATCTTTACGCTTGTGATCGGTATCATTATCTCCGCATACCTGATGGGAGGCAAGGAATATTATCTCGGCCTTTGCAAGAAACTGACCTTCGCGATTCTTCGTAAGGATCATGCAAAGACGGTTGTTCAGACGATGCACAGAGCGAACATCATCTACTCCTCCGCGATTCTCGGAAAGATTGTTGACTCGATTATCATCGGTTTGCTTTGCTTTATCGGTTCGACGATTCTCGGTCTGTTCTTCTCCACCATCGGAGAGTACAGCATCCTCGTAAGTATCGTTGTCGGTGTGACCAACGTCATCCCGTTCTTCGGACCGTTCATCGGCGGTGTGCCGTGTACCGTCTTAATCATGTGCATGAATCCGATTCACGGCTTGATCTTCGGAGCATTTTTGATTGTCCTTCAGCAGTTTGATTGCAATTATCTCGATCCGCACATCGTCGGCAAGAGCGTCGGACTTCGTCCGCTGTTCGTATTGGTTGCCTGTCTTGTGCTCGGCGGTATCGGCGGAATTGTGGGAATGTTGCTCGCAACCCCTACCTTTGCACTTGTGTACACGATTTTGAAGACGTACTTCGAGGTGAAGCTGGAAGGCAAGAACCTGCCTACGGACACCGGCAGCTATATGCGAACGCCGGGGGCGATTCTTGTGAAAAACTCCGAGGAAGTGAGCGGGGACGCGACTGAAGACGAAGCGTAGGCGTTTTTGAACGGAACGCACGCTATATCGATATGAATTTCGGCCAATCAATCGGCATAACGAGGCCATCCTAAGCATAGCTTACTATGACGAACATCAGTAAGGTGCGGGTGAGAGGATGGAGCGGTTTTGTCGGTTGGTTGGCTTTCTTTGTGAGTGGGGACGTGGCGCAAATCGATGCGCGGGCTGTGTAAAGCTATTGCTTCGCGGAGGCGAAATGCGCATTTTTCTGCAATTCACGAAGGGGGTTCGAAGCGGCACAGTCAAGCTGTGGCTTTTGCAACGGGACGAGGGCGGTGTGCTCGTGGCACAAGAAAATGCCCACCTTTGTCTGCACGCGGGACAACGAGAATATTGTCTGCGCCTTCCGCGCAAATGCGCCTCGGACTCGGAACGACCGCTCGGCGTCGCCTTGGAGGCGGAGTGTGGGGAGCGGTACGTTGCGTTGATGGACGACTGTTCGGTGTCTCCGGAGGAACTATCGTATGTGTTTTGCGGGAAGCCGTCGGTTGCACCGTATGGCGAAGCACCGTCTACGAGTGCCGGAAAAGACGAAGAACCTTCTGCGAGTGCCGAGAACTGTGAAGCGCCTCCCGCAATCAACCACCTCGAGGAGGCCTTGCTCAAGCAGGAGCGCTTGGAGGAAAAGGCCGGCAGACAGCTTCGAGAGTCGGCGGCACGATCGTTAAGAGAACGAGCAGAGGAGCTTCAAAAAAGACGACCGAGGGTAAGTCCGCTGGCGCAAAGTCCATTTGGCAGATGTGTGCGCATCTCGCTGAGTGACGTGCATTTTCTTTTGGCGGGAACGGAATATGCGGGCAATAGCTTTGTGTGCCATGCGTATTATCGCTATCGCCACCTGCTGTTGGCC
>JAZODS010000179.1:0-3733 GCA_045597165.1 Lachnospiraceae bacterium
ATCTGCCGTGTTCGAAGCGTTATAGCCGAATGCACGGTAGATCGTTCCGAAAGAACCGTCTGTGAAGGTCGTCTCCGTGAGTGCGTTGCCGTACGCATCGTACGCTTCTTCGAATGTCGGTGTGATGTCCTCCTCCACCTCGTCCGGAATCAGAACTTCTTCCGGATCCGTCTCCACCGGCTCTTCCCAAAAGTCCGAAGGACCGAGATCGGTTTCGATGCTATCGCGAACCAACTGGAGGCAATCAAACGTAGCAGAGCTATTGTTATAATCATAATCGCACCAAACGGTCAGCTTGTCAACCTTACGATACTGACTCTTGGCAAATGTCATCGTTACGTACTGCCATGCTGTTGTACCGGATGCAAAATCTGCGGTGAACGTCTCTGTGTTGTCGCTTTCGTCTCCGTCTGCATAGGTAAGGACTGCACGAAGACGGAAGGTCGTTTCTTTGTCGCCTCCACGATCTCGCTGAGGCAATGCATTTGCCTGAGCCCAACCGGACAAAGTAAAGGTTTCCTTCGTACCGGCTGACGCCTTTACGTCTACGTCCTGGTAGGCGTATGCACGGTAGTCCATAGAGGTACTAAGGCGCATCGAATTGCCATGGCCAAATGGCGTAGTGTAAGAGGTAGAACCTCCATAGCTCGTCCAGCCGGTCGTTCCGTTCTCAAAGCTACTGTTGGTCAGATGGTTATACGGACCTGCGTACGGACCATCCTCCAGCTGTGCTGCATCGATGTAAGCTTCTCCGATACCATTTACCAATACATAAGCTCGTACACTTTGTGCCTCGCTCAGCGTAAAGCTTGTTTCTACTCTAACAAAGTCGCTGTCCTTCTGATTCAGATGCTCGCTTTCTGCCAACACCGTACCGCCTGTATTGGTTATACGGATATACGCACCGGGATCGTTCGTTCCCGAAAAGGCTGCGCTCACCTTCACATATGCGGAGTAAGTATACTCTCCTGCAGGCAACACCATCGTATCCTGATAGATGCCGTCTGCGGATACGTCCTTCGCTGAACGAAGTCGTACCACTCTCGTTCCGACCTTTGTCAGCCTTTCGTACTTTGCTGTACTTAAGGATTCCTTTGATGCACTACCGGACATAGCTGTCCAAGTAGACAGCGCATCAAAGCCGTGGTGCAACAGATGATTGCTTACCACTTGCTTGAAGCTCGTGTCTTCTCCCTCATACGGATTCACACCGCTGCCGCTTCCTTCTACTCCGATGTTTCCATCGTTTGGCGTCTGCATGTATTCTCCGACAAGCTCTCCGTCAGCGCCAAAGGAATACACGGTTGTCGTCGTACTATCCTGCGTCTCTCCCTCGTCAGCATCCATCGGCTCCGTCGTTGTAACCGTCATCCTTCTTGCTGCGATGTTGTATGCATAAGAAGAGCTTGCACCCTGCACATATGCCGTATCGTAGCCATACTCTGTGACTGTGCCGATTCGATCACCGCTGTACGCATACGTCACCTTACGGGCGGGCGTTCCGTCGGGCTCTAACAAGATGACCGCACTCGGCTTACTGCCGGTATAGCCAATGGTTGCCTTACTTCCGTCCGGATAAGTCACACCGCTAAGCAGGCCACTGCTATAGGAATACGTCACTTTACTGTCATCCGGAGCCGTAATGCTCGTCAGGTAACCGGAAGTGTTGTATGCAAAGGCAAATGCTCTTCCCGCACCGTCGGTTACTCCCGTAAGCTTACCATCCACATACGTCATACTCTGTGCATTGCCGTATGCATCCGTCACCCTTACAAGTCTACCCGCACTGTCGAAGAGATACTTCTCCTCTCCTTCTTCCATCGTACGTGTAACCGAGTCATAGAGGCGGCCGCCATCTTCTACGTCTTCGTAGAGGAAATACTCCGCATTGGTATCCGGATTCACTCGTTTTTCCGCGCCCTGCTTGAAATAGTGCGCTGCTCCGTTTTCATCAACCTGCACATATCCCGTAATGGTGGATCCTTCATACAGAAAGCTTGTTGCCACCATGCTCTGCATGACGTTTAGCTTCCAGCCGTTACCGAGCTTCATTGCGGAATAGTTCGCGGTGTGCAGATCGATGTCTGCATTTGCCGTATACGCATAGTCCGCAAGTGCACTGTTATACAGGTGGTGAATGGATACCGGCTTTCGATTGCCTCCCCATGTGAAGTCCTCTGCATCAAACATCAGGTTTCCGCACAGAAGATCGATGCTTGCCTGACCGAAGCGGCCGAGCTCATGGGTATGTGTACGGTATTCGGTATTCACACCGTTGCCGGACTCATAGGTAATACGAAGACGAGGTCTTCCTACCGTATTCAGTCCGCCGAAAATGGTGACTCGCTGCGTTTCCGTTGCATTTTCCTTCATGGCACGAAGCATCAGCTGTACCTCACTCGAGCCTTCCTTAAGGACAGCGTCCACCAACGAAGTCACATCGAAGGTATACGTCTGTACGTCGGAGGCACTATAGCTTCCCACCTTCATGTACTCGCAATCCACGAGAGCACCGGTGGTAGGGGTGCACGTTCCGGTCTTAATCGCACCGGTAACTTTGTAGAGGCCCATGCGTACCGCATGTTCGTCAAATGCACCGGTAGACGCACTATGGGTCAGCACAAGCTCTGCTTTCTTAATTCTCGGATTGCGCGGCAAAGTAGGCATGTTGAATTTGAGATACATTCGTCTTACGGTTATCGAACCGTCACTTTCTGCGGTAGGTCCTACATAGTGGACATTGAGCGTATTGCTCATCGTTCCCGCGGTCCAGCTGTAGCTGGTATAATTGTCGGCATCCGTATCTACGTTAAGGAGCGAAGCATCGCCCTCGCCACCTAGCATTGCGTTTTCTAATGCAATGTCTTCCGGCAGCACGTCTTCTACGAGGAGGCCGTCTGTTAAGGCACCTTCTGTCACGATGCCTTCTGTTGTTGATCCCTCGGAGGGTGGTCCTCCCAGGATCAGTTCATAAATCTTTTCTTTCATGTTCATTTCCTTTCTTGATCTAAAACTTTTGTTTGGATGTGTAGTTACGCACTACACGGCGAAATACATTCATCTCTTCTTGACTCAGTCCGGCTCCCTGCCGCAGCTCAAGAAGATAAAGCAGCTTGGCCAGAACCTCTGCTTCCTGCTCTCTCGCAGGCTCCTCGTGTCCGGTCTTCTCGTCCATTATGTACACACCGCCACCGTGACGACCGCACATGGTATAGATCGGTTCTGTGAGACTCAATTGCTCGATGTCTCGTTGGATGGTTTTGCTGGAAACACCGAACTCGGACGCAAGATTTCCGATTGTGTCATGTCGGCGCCGATATAAACATCTCATAATCGCATTGCGTCGTTCGATTGTTCCCATTCCTTCCTCCTTTCTGAGGACGAAGTCCGAAGGTGCGCATCCGAAATTCGCGCAGGTGATTTCGGATGTCGCATCAGTGCAATTTGTGACGTCCTCGGCACAAATGCAGGTGTGAAGGGACAGCGCATCGGCGTGTCCGTTCACACTCCCTCCTTTCTGAGGACGAAGTCCGAAGGTGCGCATGGATGTCGCATCAACTTGCTTCGTGCCATCATTCTAGTTGTTAACCCGGACAAAACCTGTCCACGTTAAAATACAGATTTAAAAATCTTCAATAATTTTTTAGCCGCGTATCGTAGTCGAAACCTCCGACAACAGCCAACAAAAAAAGAAACCGACAAACAAATGCACGCAACGGTGCATCTATCTGCC
>JAZODS010000180.1:0-15133 GCA_045597165.1 Lachnospiraceae bacterium
TGCCTCGAGTGAGAACGGAAAATACACGCCCGCCGTATAAGACTGACTCATCAGCTCCGATGCGCGAATCGTCTTAACGTGCGGATACCAGCCGTCCAGCTTCGGATAGCGTCTGCCGAGCTTCTTCATCGCCTTGATGCAGGCGTCCTCGGTCTTCTCCATATCGAATACGAGCAGGTCGTGCTCGTCGCGTTCCAAGGTTTCGGACAGAGCATTTGCCTGCCGCACCACGTGATTGTACACCGCAACAAGCTCCTCGCCGGTATATTCGCGCGCTTCGACGTCCGGATTCGGGTCCAGCGGAGTGCAGTGGTAAAGGATGAAGCAGTTGAGCGTCATCACGATGGCCACATCGAGCACGGCCGCAAGGAAGAAGCGGTAAAATGAGCGAATTCCGAAGTACACGCCCGGCGCTTTGCGCTTACGCTTGACAAGCACCATCGGAATCCATAGGATGAGCGCCACGCCTACGAGAATGCACGCGATGACGAGCAGCACCTCGCCCACGGAAAACGGGAAAAGGGAAGTGATGCGCCCGTAAAGGTTGAGCCAAATCGGAAAGACGTATCGGCTGTACCAGTCACACCAAGCGGGGCTGCACCAAGCCAGTATGTTGAGGGCAAGAAGCACGGCGACAAGAATGCCTACGCAGTACCAGTAATCGCGGGTGTCGCGTTTGCGGTAGCGCCTTGCCGGAGAAGCCTTCGAACCGCTACGGGTACCTGAGCTACTGCGGCTGCCGGAGCTGCTGCGCGAGCCGGCATTGTTGCGGCCGCTTGAGCTACGTGTACCCGAGCTTGCGCTGCGACTGCCGGAGCTACTGCGGCTGCCCGAAGAACTGCGTCTGCCTGAACCGGAGCGACTGCCGCTTCCGCCCGAGCTTGAGCGACTGCGACTGCCCGAACCGCTGCTCTGTCTGCTTCGATTGTTGCTTCCTCCTGCCATGAAATCACCTCATAAAATCTATCTGATGTATTGTTCAATCAAGTATATCACAGTTCCGTGAAAATGCATAGAACAAATCCGCTCGTTGCACATTTGCGCAAGATTTGTTATGATGAAAGGAGGGCATCTTGCCGACCTACCATCCGCAGAAAGGAGAACACCCGATGACATTGTTGGAACGACTGCAGCAGTACAGAGACAGCGACATTTGCGCGATGCATATGCCGGGGCACAAGCGCCTGAGTCCGTTGATGCCGGAGCTGTACGGAATCGACATAACGGAGATCGACGGCTTTGACAACCTCCACGATGCGCGGGGGATTTTGAAGGACGCACAGGAGCGTGCGGCGCGACTGTTTGGAGCGGATCGGACGTGGTTTCTCGTAAATGGTAGCACGTGTGGCCTGTTGGCGGGCATTTTCGCAGCGACGAAGCCGGGCGATACGGTGCTTGTGGCGCGAAATTGCCACAAGGCGGTGTACCATGCGCTGGCGTTGCGTGGGGTGAAGCCGAGGTATCTCTATCCGAAACGAACGGACGGTGGCTATGCCGGAGCGATTTCGCCGGGGGAGGTGCGCGAGGCGCTGGCCGAGACCGGTGCAAATGCGTGCATCATCACCTCCCCGACCTACGAGGGCGTTGTTTCGGACATTCGTGCGATGGCAAATGCTTGTCACGAGAGGGGCGCGGTGCTCATTGTCGACGAGGCGCACGGAGCGCATTTGCCGTTTTTGCAAGACCCGGTAGGGGCGCCGGAGCAGTCCGGAGAAGTAGAGCAGTCCGAGGTGCATTTTCCGAGTAGTGCGCTTTCGCTCGGAGCGGACGTGGTCGTGCAGAGTGTGCACAAGACGCTGCCGGCACCGACGCAGACGGCGCTATTGCATGTGATGGGCGAGCGCGTGGCGCAGGAGACGGTCGAGCAGTATTTGGCGGTGTTTGAGACGAGCAGTCCGTCGTACCCGTTGATGGCGGGTATCGACCTGTGTATGGAGTGGCTCGCGACCGAGGGAGAAGCCGCGGCGGAGGCGTATCGAAGAGGCCTCGGAGCATTTTACGAGGAGGCGCGCAAATTGCGGAATTTGCAGCTGCTTTCCGCGGAGGGACGCGACCCCGGGAAGGTGCTTCTGTCAGCAAAATGCAGGATGACAGGCAGACAAATATATGATATACTAAGGAACAGGTTTGGCGTCCAGCCGGAGATGGCGACGGAGGACTATTGTCTTTTGATGACGTCGATTTGCGACGGCGAGGAGCAGTATCGCCGAGTACTTGACGCACTTCGAACGATGGACGACGAGCCGATGCCCGACCGACAGGCAGGCGAGGAAGCGTTAGACGAAGCATTTCCGCGTGCGGTGGCGGTATGTCCGATGATGGAGGCGTTGACGGCGCCGAGACGGCGAGTGCCGATTGCTTCGCTTACGGGGGATGAAGTGTCCGCGGAATGGGTCGGAGCGTATCCGCCGGGAATTCCGTTGATTGCACCGGGTGAGCGAGTGAAAGAGGTGCTTTCGCGACTGAAGAGAGAAGTACGAGTTGGTAATATAGGAGAAGAGCTATGGGTAAGTTGTATCTCGTAATGGGAAAGAGCGCGACCGGCAAGGACCACATTTTCAAAGACGTTGTGGCCGGCTGTCCGGCGAAGCTGAGAACGGTGGTGCCGTATACTACGAGACCTCGCCGTGTCAATGAGACGGAGGGCGTGGAGTACCATTTTGTCAGCGAGGAGCGCATGCACGAGATGGAGACGCAGGGACGAATCCTGGAGTGTCGCTGCTATGACACGGTGTACGGACCGTGGTATTACTTTACGGCAGACGACGGACAGATTCAGCTGGAGGACCATAGCAGTATCGTAATCGTAACGCCGGAGGCCTACCGACAGATTCGGGAGCACTTCGGGGAGGAGAATATCGTACCGTTGTATATCGAGGTGGACGACGGTGAGCGACTGGCACGTGCGTTGAAGCGCGAGAGAAAGCAGGTGCAGCCGAAATACGCGGAGATGTGCAGACGTTTTCTTGCGGACAGCGTGGATTTCTCCGAGGAGGTGCTGGCCGAGCTCGGAATTCAAAAGCGATTTGTCAACATCGTGTATGACGACTGCGTGCGAGAGGTCATAGACGAGATTATGAGATATGAGGGTGAAGATGCTAAGCTTTCGTGACGTAATAGGACAGGGAAGGATAATCGAGCATTTGCAAAAGGCAATCCGCAACCGCCAGGTGTCGCATGCGTACATCTTTGACGGACCGGACGGCGTCGGCAAGAGAATGGTGGCAGAGCGCTTTGCGGCGACGCTGCAGTGTCTTGAGGGCGGCGTGGAGCCGTGCGGGCGTTGCATGTCGTGTCGTCAGATGATGAGCGGCAACCAGCCGGACGTGAGCTACCTGACGAGGGAAAAGGAGCAGTACCGAGTGCAGGAGATGCGCGAGCAGCTGTGCGATCAGATGCCGATTAAGCCATTTGCCGGACCGTACCGCATCTTCATCGTGGACGAGGCCGAGCGACTCAATGAGCAGTCGCAAAATGCTCTGCTGAAGACGCTCGAGGAGCCGCCGGAGTACGGTGTAATCTTGCTTCTGACGAACAACAGAGAGACGCTGCTGCAGACGATCGTGTCCAGAGCGGTGACGTTGCCGTTCTTGCCGGTCGGCGAGGGTGAGCTGATGCGCTATCTGATGGAGACAGAGGAACTGCCGGATTACCGAGCGAGACTTGTGGCCTCATTTTCCGGAGGGTGCCCGGGTGTTGCGATGCAGTATGCGCATTCCGAGGAGTTTCAGAAGCGAAAGGACTACGTGTCCGCGCTGATGAAGGGGCTTCCGGACATGACGGAGGACCGTATGGCGGAGCTGGCGGAGCAATTTGCCGCCGACAAGGAAGGACAGACGACGAAGCTTGAGCTCATTTTGTTTTGGGTGAGAGATTTGATGATGGCCAAATCGACGGGACAGACCTCGCGACTGATGTATGCGGAGGACGCCGATCAGATTATGGAGCAGGCACGCTATGTGACGTATGAGGGGTTATTGAAGATGCAGCAACAGCTGGACGAGCTGAGTGCAAAGCGTCGGGCAAATGTAAATATGACCACGGCATTTTGGATTTTGTTGATGCAGATGGGCGAGGCCCTGAGACAGGGACGGTAACGCTACGCCGGAAACGGCAGGGCGCCGGACCGGAAGGGTAGGCACCGGCATCGGAGATGGTTGTGGCTTAGAATAGAGCAACAAGGAGGTCAATATGACATCGATTATAGGAGTAAGATTTCGTACTGCGGGAAAGGTATACTACTTCGCACCGCAGGGCTTGGATATTCATCAGGGCGACCACGTTATCGTGGAGACGGCAAGAGGCGTAGAGTACGGCTATGTTGTGCTCGGCTGCCGTGAGATCGAGGACGAGAAGGTTGTTCAGCCGTTGCGTCCGGTCATGCGAATTGCGACGCCGGAGGACGACGATATTGCGGCAAAGAATCGCGACAAGGAAAAGGAAGCGCTTGCGATTTGCGCAGAGAAGGTGGCAAAGCACGGGCTCGATATGAAGCTCATCGACTGCGAGTACACCTTTGACAACAGTAAGGTGCTTTTCTACTTCACCTCGGACGGAAGAGTGGATTTCCGTGAGCTCGTAAAGGATCTTGCGCAGGTGTTCCGCACGAGAATCGAGCTTCGCCAGATCGGCGTGCGCGACGAGACGAAGATTCGCGGAGGAATCGGCGTGTGCGGCAGAGAGGTGTGCTGCCATGCGCATTTGTCCGAGTTCGTGCCCGTGTCCGTAAAGATGGCAAAGGAGCAGAACCTGTCGCTCAATCCTTCGAAGATCAGTGGCAATTGCGGTCGATTGATGTGCTGTCTGAAGCACGAGGAGGAGGCGTACGAGTATCTGAACAGCCGACTTCCGGGCATCGGTGATCGTGTGAAGACGGCGGACGGATTTTCCGGCGAGGTGTCGAGCGTCAACGTGCTCAAGCAGCTTGTAAAGGTAATCGTTCACGTAGACGGCTCCGACGGTGAGGAAAAGGAAGTACGCGAATATCCCGTAGAGCAGCTGCAGTTCCGCCAGAAGCGCCGCAAGGAGCGTGGCGAGATGGATGCAGACCTGCGTGCATTGGAGCTTTTGGAGAAGAAAGAGGGACAACACCTTGAATAACGAACAATACCGCGAAAGCTTTCTGCGAGAAGGCGAGCGGCTGGTAGACCTGGAGCGAAGCGGGCTGTGGCTCATACAGCATCCGCAGAGATTTTGCTTTGGCATGGATGCGGTGCTGCTCAGTGCATTTGCCCATGCACGGGCAGGAGAGAGCGTGCTCGACCTCGGAACGGGAACGGGCATTCTTCCGCTGCTTATGTCGGCAAAGACGGAGGCGGCGTCGCTTACGGGACTTGAGATTCAAAAGGAAAGCGCGGAGATGGCGGCGCGTAGCGTGGAGCTAAATGCTCTGACGGACCGCATTCGCATTGTGGAGGGCGACCTGTGCGAGGCATCTAAGATATTCGGTCGTAGCCGCTTCGACGTGATTACGTGCAATCCCCCTTACATGACGGACGGTCATGGGGTGGAGAACCCGACGGACGCCAAGGCGATTGCGAGACATGAGGTGCTGTGTACGTTTGAGGACGTGGCGAGAGAGGCAGCGGCCTGTCTAAAGCCCGGCGGAAGACTGTACCTGGTGCATCGGCCATTTCGCTTGGTGGAGCTGATGGTGACGCTGACGCGCTACGGGCTGGAGCCGAAGAGGCTGCGGATGGTGCATCCGTACGTGGATCGCGAGCCGAATATGGTGCTTTTGGAGTGTGTTCGCGGAGGCAAACGTCGCATCACGGTGGAAAAGCCGTTGATTGTATGGGACGCGCCCGACGTATATACGAAAGAGGTGCAGGAGCTGTACGGCTTTTAAGTGAGTTTGTGCGTTGCGGGCGGCGAGGACGAACGCTGAATGAGTGCCGGTCGAGCGTCGGACATTACCGGGAAGGAGAAGGCAAATGCTGATCTTATGTGCAACTCCCATTGGGAATTTGGAGGACATGACGTATCGTGCGGTGCGAACTCTGAAGGAGGTCGACCTGATTGCCGCGGAGGATACGCGCAACAGCATCAAGCTGTTGAACCATTTTGATATTCATACGCCGATGACGAGCTATCATGAGCACAATAAGTACGAAAAGGGACGCGAGCTTGTGGACAAGCTGCTGTCGGGCATGGACATTGCGTTGATAACCGACGCCGGAATGCCGGGAATCAGCGACCCGGGCGAGGAGCTGGTGCGCATGGCTTATGAGGCGGGTGTCGAGGTGACGGTTGTACCCGGTGCTTGCGCGTGTGTGACGGCACTTGTGTTGTCGGGGCTTTCGACGAGACGCTTCGCATTTGAAGCATTTTTGCCGACGGATAAGAAGAAGCGAGCAGAGGTGCTCGAGCAGATGAAGCAGGAGCAGCGGACAGTCGTATTGTACGAGGCGCCGCATCGCTTGGTGAAGACGTTGGCCGAGCTGGCGGCGGCATTTGGCGGGGAACGTCAGATTCGAGTGCTCCGCGAGCTGACAAAGAAGCACGAGGCCCGTTACGCGGGAACGCTTGACGAGGCGGTTTTATATTATACGGAGCATGCGCCGAAGGGCGAGTGCGTCCTTGTACTTGAGGGAGTCGATCCGGAGGAGCTGGCGGCGCAGGAGCGCAGTCGCTTTGAGGAGCTGAGCATTTTCGAGCATATGGAGAGATATCTCGGCGAGGGCATCGACCGCAAGGAGGCGATGAAGCTCGTTGCAAAGGACAGAGGAATCAGCAAGCGCGACGTGTATCAGGCGCTTTTGGAGGAAGACGGCGAGTAGCGCATGGCAGCAGGCGACGGAATGCCGACGAGTAGCGCGTGGCAGCAGGCGCCGGAAACAACGAGAAAACATGAAAAATACAAAGCAAAAAGGCACCGGAATCGGTGCCTTCTTACTTTGATGCGATTGTGTGTATGCGAAACTAGATAATAAGCAAAATATAATTACGCAATACGACGATTGGATTACTCCTCGATGATGCCTGCAAGGATAGCCATCTCACGAATGGTATCTCTGGAAATCAGACGATCTCTATACTTAATGAGGTTCTCACGGCTGCCGGTGAAAAGGTCAGCGGGCTCATACTTTCTAAGAATAATCTTCTCATCCTCTACATAAATCTCAAGCTGATCTCTCTCAGCGCAATCAAGAGTTCTACGCAGCTCGATCGGCAACGTAATTCTTCCAAGCTCGTCAAGACGTCTAACGATTCCTGTGTTCTTCATAACAGTACCCTCCTAATATTATTATAATAGATAATAGCTTTACCCGAACGACGTTCTGTCGCGTATAAGAGCAACAAATGCGTCGCTTCGTATACTATTGGTTGCTTCAATTATGATTTTAGCATATGATGTAAGACGTGTCAAGAGTTTATTGTCAAAAAATATGCTAAATTACAGAATTAATTACATGGAAGCATTTATGTCGAGAATAATGAGTGATTCGGTCACACAAAAGACGGAAAATGCGACATGAATCCACAATAATGTATTCGGGAGATGGTTTTAGGCGGTGCATTTGGCGCATACGATAGACAAAAACGAAGGAGCTACCATGCTTCATTATCTTTGGGCCGGCATGATTTTGCTCGGAATTGTGTACGGCTGCATCTCGGGAACGGCTGCCGCGCTCGGCAATCAGGCGCTCGAGTCGGCAAAGGAGGCGGTCAGTCTCGGCATCTCCATGGCAGGTGCGATGGCGCTTTGGTCCGGCCTTATGGAGGTGGCGAGTGCGAGCGGATTGCTTGAGCAAATGCTTCATCTATTAAGAAAGCCGCTTCGCTTTCTCTTCCCGGAGGTTCCCGCCGGTCATCCCGCCGAGGAGGCCATCGCCACAAATCTTGTCGCGAACATTCTCGGCCTCGGCTGGGCTGCTACGCCCGCAGGACTGCGCGCCATGCGAGAACTGAGACGCCTACAGGACGAGCAGGAAAAGCCCGACACCGAACAAAGAAAGCCCGCCCACGTGCAGGGGTCGTCTACCGCTGAGCAGGGGGCGTCCGCCGCCGAACCCGCTCGAGCCTCTACGGCAATGTGCACATTTCTTATTATAAATGTATCCTCCCTTCAGCTCATTCCGGTCAATATCATCGCATACCGCAGTCAATACGGAAGCGTAAGCCCTGCTGCCATCATCGGCTTCTCGCTCGTGACGACAGCCTGCAGTACCCTCGTGGCGGTCATCTACGCAACTGTTCGCCGCCGTCACGAAGAACGCCGGCACGAAGAACGCTGTCAGGAAGAACGCTGGGGTCGGTAGCGAGCGCCGTAGTTCGCTCGCCCGGAGAGCCCATGCATTTTTCTGACGTATCTTTATACATAGGTATTGAAACACTTACAGTGGAGATGATAATAGTAAGCACACCGCCTTCGCCGATATTTTTCTTGCTTGACATTCCATGGCGTGCGTGGTATAAATGAGCAGCGGTTCGACAGTGAACCGTATGTGAAAACAGTGGCTTATGTATCAATGTAGAGGATAAGGAATTCATTATGAACGGAAAGAGGTCGGAAGTCGTCCTAGAGTATTTGCGCAAGCAGATTGTCGGACGAAACTTTATGTACGGCGTATTTTTGCTTGCTGTCCTTGTTGTTGCGCTGGATGCGCAGGTCGCAGGGGCGGTAGTGTTCTTATATATGATTTCGGCAATGCTCATAATTAGCGATGACGTTATGCCAACGCTGCTGCCGTTCTTGCTGGCGTGTGTATTTTTATCGACAATGTACGACTCGTACAACACATTCATAAAGATTTGGTGGCTTGCACTTCCGGCGATTGGGGCCGTTGCGTATCATTTTTTACACTATAAGCGCGAGTTCAGCTATGGGCCGATGATATACGGCCTGCTCGCAATCTCCGTGGCACTCATTCTCGGCGGCGTCGGTATGATTCCGTTCGGTCAGTACTTCAACGGCATCAGCTTGTACTACAGCTTGGGCCTCGGCGTCGGCATGGTGGCAGTGTATTTGCTGTTGCGTGCAAGATATTCCGTGCCGAGAGACTATGATCAATTAGAGTACGTTGCGTATGCGTTATATATGGTAGGCTTCTTCGCAGGCTACGTCGTACTCTTTCTATATACTAAGAAAATGGACGTGTTCCTTGAGACGCTCGAAGCACTCGAACTACCCTCGCGAAATAACTACGCGACATTTCTCATGTTCGCATTGCCGTTTCCTTTCTATTATGCAACGAAGAAGCGACATCATGTCCTCGCGGCGCTGTTTATGTACGGCTGTATCGTACTGACCGGTTCGCGCGGCGGATTGTTGTGCGGCGCGGTAGAGCTGGCGGCTTGCTTTGTCTACCTCGCATACGTAGACAAAGAAGGAAGACGCTTCACAATCGGTATGCTCGTAGGACTTGCGCTGTTGGCGGTGATCGGCCATCCGATTATCAGAGCATTTTACGAATCCCGCAGTCACGACGGAGATTTCTTCAACGACCTCGGCGGCCGTATCCCGATGGCGAAGAGAGCATTTGAATATTTGAAGGAAAATCCTCTGTTCGGATCCGGCATCGGCTACCAAGGCAATACCGACATCTACTCGCCGAAAAAGGGCGCGCTTTGTTGGTATCATTCCATGCCGTTTCAGATTATCGGTAGCATGGGATTGCTCGGAGTCGCAACGTACGCCTATCTGTTTTGGCAAAGAGGCAAGATGATTTTGCTCGCGATAAAGCGCGTCGATGCACTCAGTCTTGTGTTCGGTGTATCGTACTTCGGTATCTTCCTGATGTCCTGTTTTAACCCCGGCGAGTTTTGTCCGATGCCATATGAGTTTTTGGTAGTGCTTATGTTCGTTTTGCTCGAAATGAGGCACTTAGATGCAAATAAGCGTTTACACTTTGTTAACAGGACTTGACGTAAAACACGTCGCAAAATGCGAAAAATTGACCTTGAGTTTTTGGTTTGTTCAAAATTTGTTCATATGTTCATAATTGAAAAAGCACGAAAATAGCGCCAAAACCACTATATGTTGTGGTTTTGGCGCGTTTTTGCACTAAAAAGGAAAAAAACTTGGTCAAAATAGCGAAAAGGCGCTTGAAAACCTTGCAATCTTTATTGAAAAGTGATATTATGAGCTTGTGAAGAGAGAAGATGTGTACAAACAATGTACAGATTCATCCGCTCAAGGGTGATGCATTTGGTGTATGCGATTGTGAGATTGGAGGGTATGTTCCCATGGCGGGCGAAGTGTTCCGGAGAAAGAAACGTCTGGGTGATATGCTGGTGCAGGAGCGAGTTGTTACGGAGGAACAGCTGCAACAGGCACTGGAAGCTAAGAAGACAAGCAATAAACGACTTGGTGAGGTTCTTGTAGAGCTGAACTTCACAACAGAGGAGCAGATAACAAGAGCTCTTACGAGACAGCTCGGAGTCGAGATGGTTAACGTAGCCACGATGACGATTCCGGAAGGCATCGTTGAGTTGGTGAATCCGCAGATGCTTCGTAAGTACATGGTAATGCCATTTGCCTATGCTCCGAATAACCCGAACATCCTTCGAGTGGCGATGGCCGACCCGATGGACATGGTCGCACTTGACGACCTTGCAATGGTTACGAACCTTGAGATCGAACCGTTCATAGCAACAGCACACGATGTTATGGTCTGCATCGACCGACACTTCGGTAATGCCGAGGCACTCGATGCGGCTGAAGCATATACGAAGGAGCGCGAGGCCAAGATGATGGCCGGCGAGGAGGACGAGGTCGATGAAGTCGGCGACTCCCCGATCGTAGTGCTCGTAAGAAACATGATTGAATCCGCGGCCCGTCAGAGAGCTTCCGATATTCACGTAGAAGCACTTGAGACGAAGGTTCGCGTAAGGTACCGTATCGACGGTGCATTATATGAACAGATTACCTACGACATCTCTTTGATGCCCGCAATCATCGCTCGATTGAAGATTATCGGCGGTATGGACATCTCCGAGAAGAGAAAGCCGCAGGACGGTCGTATCAGTATCGTAGTCGACCGTGTCGAATACGATATCCGAGTTTCCATCCTCCCTACATACTACGGAGAGAAATGTGTAATGCGACTTGCCATGAAGACAGCGCTTACACGTAACAAGAAGGACCTCGGCTTCTCGGATGGCGAGATGAAGGTATTCGACCATATCCTTGCTAACCCGCATGGAATCATCCTTGTAACCGGACCGACCGGTTCCGGTAAGTCCACAACGCTTTACACGGCGCTTAGTGAGCTGAACAAGGAAGACGTTAATATTATCACCGTAGAGGACCCGGTAGAGGCGAACATCAACGGTATCAATCAGGTACACGTTAACGTGAAAGCAGGTTTGACCTTCGCTTCCGCACTTCGTTCCATCCTTCGTCAGGACCCGGACATCATCATGATCGGTGAGATTCGAGACGGCGAGACCGCATCGATTGCCGTACAGGCGTCCATCACAGGACACTTGGTAGTAAGCACGCTCCATACGAACAGCTCGGCAGCGACCATCGCCCGACTGCTCGACATGGGAATCGAGAGCTACTTGATTGCAGACTCCGTAGTAGGAGTTATCGCACAGCGACTTGTACGAAGACTTTGTCCGAAGTGCAAGAAAGAGCGAGTAGCCAACGCAGAAGAGCGTCGCGAGATGCACGTTCCGGACAGCGCAGGCGAAGTTAAGATCTTCGATCCGGTTGGCTGCCCGTCCTGTAACAAGGGCTATAAGGGACGAATCGGTGTATACGAGATCATGGAGATTTCTCCGAGATTGAAGAAGATCATCTCGAACAGAGAAGACTCCGAGATTTTGAAGGCCGCAGCCCTGGAAGAGGGCATGAGCACACTGCGTATGAGCGCAGCGCGCTGCGTAATGCAAGGAATCACTTCCTACCCTGAGATGCTTCGAGTATCCTTCGAGGAGTAATCCGATAAGGAACGAAAAGAATACAGGGGAGAAACGATAGGAGCAATGATATGAAAGAATTAGACGACATTCTACGAGAGGCCGTGGACAGACACGCATCCGACGTGCACATCACAGCCGGCAGACCGGTAATCTTCCGTATCGACGGAGAGCTTCGCCAGATGGACGACAACAAGCTGTTGCCTGAGCAGATTGAAGAGTTGGTAGTACCGCTTTTCGCTGACAACGACCGCTTGGTGGAGAACATGGAGAAGCAGGGCGAGATCGACTTCGCTTACTCTCTGTATGGAAGAGGCCGTTTCCGTGTGAACGTGTTCAAGCAGAGAGGCACACTGGCCATGGTAATGCGACTCTTGCCGTTCAAGATTCCGGCTCCGAGAGAGCTTGGTCTTCCGGCAGTCGTTCAGGAGTTGTGCCAGCGCAAGAGAGGACTCGTACTCGTAACCGGTGCAACCGGTTCCGGAAAGTCCACAACGCTTGCTTCCTTGATCAACACGATCAATAAGACATCCGCTAAGCACATCATTACGTTGGAGGACCCGATCGAGTACCTTCACCGTCATGAGAAGTCTATTGTAAACCAGAGAGAGATCGGTGGCGATACCGAGAGCTACGCAGGAGCCCTCAGAGCAGCACTTCGTGAGGATCCGGACGTTATTCTCGTAGGTGAGATGCGAGACCTCGATACGATCCAGACCGCGATTACCGCAGCCGAGACCGGACACCTCGTATTCTCCACACTCCATACGAACAGTGCAGCCGACACGATCAACCGTGTTATCGACGTATTCCCGCCGCATCAGCAGCAGCAGGTACGTGTACAGCTCGCAAGCGTTATCGAGTGTGTTATCTCCCAGCAGCTGTTGCCGATTCAGACCGGAAGCGGACGAGTTGCCGCATTTGAGGTCATGATGGGAACGAGTGCTGTACGTAACCTGATTCGAGAGGGCAAGGCATTCCAGATTCCTTCCATGATTCAGACAAGCAAGAAGCAGGGCATGCAGTCTATGGACGATGCATTGTATAACTTGTATATCGGCGGATTGATCAGCGCAGAGAACTGTCTGACATTCGCACAGGACGCTATCGCGATGAGCAAGAAGGTAACGTTCTAGAACTTAGGAAGGGGAGGCTTACATGGCTACATATAATTATGTTGCGGTTGACCGACTCGGCAAGGAGAAGAAAGGCGCAATTGATGCCACGACTCCGGACCGCGCACAATCGATGCTGAAGGCAGAGGGCCTGATCCCGGTCAAGGTTACAGAGCAGAACATCTTCAGCAAGGATATTAACCTGGGCGGTTCGAAGGTTAGCAATCGAGACATGGCAATCTTCTGTCGACAGGTCGTAAGTATTATCAATGCCGGTGTTCCGATCATCGATGCCTTGGGCATGATGGAGGAGCAGACGGAGAACAAGAACTTCGCCAAAGCAATCGGCGAGGTCAAGACAAGCGTAGCAAAGGGTGAGACACTCGGTAACTCGATGCGTACGAGAACGGACATCTTCCCGTCGATGATGATCAACATGGTCGACGCCGGTGAAGCATCCGGTAGCATCGACGTATCACTCGAGCGTATGGCGACGCAGTTCGAGAAGGACGCGAAGCTTACCGGCCTCGTTAAGAAGGCAATGGTTTACCCGATCGTCGTACTTGTTGTAGCACTCGTTGTATGTGTCGTACTTCTTACTTACGTAGTACCGACATTCATGGAGATGTTCGCAGACATGGACATCAAGATGCCCGGTATCACATTGGCGGTTATGGCAGCCAGCGACTGGATGAAGGCTTACTGGTACGTGCTTCTAGCCATCGTCGTCGTAGCAGTCATCGGTGTCAAAGCATTTGCAGCATCGAAGACAGGAACGGTATTCCTCGCAAAGCTGATGATTACGATTCCGGCATTCAAGAACTTCACAGTAAAGTCCGCGTCTTCCAGATTGGCACGTACACTGAGTACGCTGACGTCCTCCGGTATCTCGATGATTGAGGCACTGGACATTACTTCGAAGACGATGAGCAATTACCTCTTTAAGATGGCTTTGATTGAAGCTAAGGAGGAGGTTAAGAAGGGTGTACCGCTTTCTGAACCACTGAAGCGTTGCGGTTTGTTCCCTCCGATGGTTATCCATATGACGAAGATCGGCGAAGAAACCGGTGATATGGAGTCCATGCTCAACAAGATGGCAGACTATTACGATGAAGAGGTTGAGATGGCAACTCAGGCACTCCTCTCCGCGATGGAGCCGGTTATCATCATCTTCATGGCAGGCATTGCCGGCGTCATCATCGGCGCAGTAATCGCACCTATGGGTGCAATGTACAGCGGACTTGATAACATCTAGTCCACAACAATCGAATTAGACGGCAACCGGAATAGGGACGGAAGCTGTTTAAGATATAGCCCGCCGCGGCTCACAGCGGCATGTAACATAACAAATTAATATTATATGAAAAAGGAGAACAAAGTTATGAAGAACAAGAAGAACATGGGTTTTTCCCTCGTTGAGTTGATCGTTGTTGTTGCTATTATGGCAGTATTGGTTGGTGTATTGGCACCTGCTTACCTTGGTTACGTTGAGAAGACCCGTAAGGGAACTGATGAGAACGCAGCAGAGGAAATTCGTCGTGCAGTAGAGAATGCTATCGCTGGTGACCTTGATGTTTATGATGAGGTTAAGGCTGGTATTACGTTGAAGTTTGCAGATGGCGATAAGATTGTTGACTTTACTACCGGCTCTGCAACTGGAACGACGAGCGACGACGAAGCAGAAGAGGGCGAAGGCAATTATGCCGCTCTTAGAGCAGCCCTTACCGACGTATTTGGCGACAAGAAGTTTGACTGCCAGTCTAAGGCGTATAATGACGCAACATTGGAGGTTACCATCGGTGCAGCAGCTACCGGAAGCACTTCCTGTACTGTAACATCTAACCTTGTAACAGGCACTGAGGCTGAGGAGCCCGAATAATTGTTAATTGTTTAAAATAAAGCCCGCCGCGGCTCACAGCGGCATGTAACATAACTGATTAATATTATATGAAAAAGGAGAACAAAGTTATGAAGAACAAGAAGAACATGGGTTTTTCCCTCGTTGAGTTGATCGTTGTTGTTGCTATTATGTCAGTATTGGTTGGTGTATTGGCACCTGCTTACCTTGGTTACGTTGAGAAGACCCGTAAGGGAACTGATGAGAACGCAGCAGAGGAAATTCGTCGTGCAGTAGAGAATGCTATCGCTGG
>JAZODS010000181.1:0-2193 GCA_045597165.1 Lachnospiraceae bacterium
GTTATGAAGTTTTGTGCGCTTTGCCTTTGCAAAAAGTCACAAAACTTCGGTCTGAAAATTCAAATTATATTTTCGGCACGAAGAATATACATATCCTGCTCTTCTTTTGCCATATTGTTCCACAAAACGTTCCAGCCGCAAACTCTCACCTGAAGATTTTTATATTTTTCGGGATGCGCCTGTGCATCTCTCAGGGTATTGGCATCGAAAACATTGAAGTGTATAGCTGCACCGCCCTTTAAAATATAGGTGTTCAGCACGCTGTAAAGCACTTCAAGACCGTCTTCGCCCTGTACGGACGACGGGTGAAGCATAGCGTCAAGGCAAGCGCCCGAATCCGAAACCGAAAGGTCTATGCTCGTCGCCGAGCTTATCAGCGCGGTTATACCGTTTTTATCCATTCCTGTCGTGGGGGAAACGTTTTTTGACGTATCTTCGAAATCTCGAGGAGAAGAAGCAGCAGGTGCTTGCGACAATCGAAGAGCAGGGCAATCTGACGGAGGAATTGCGAGCGCAGATTGTTGCCGCAACGACGATGGTTGCCGTGGAGGATTTGTACCGTCCGTTTCGTCCGAAGCGCAGAACGCGCGCCACGGATGCGAAGGAAAAAGGACTTGAAGGCTTGGCCAACATCATGCTTTTGCAGATGACGAAGAAGTCCATGGAGGAAGAAGCGGAGGCCTACCTGTCCGAGGAAAAAGGCGTAACGAACGTAGCGGATGCGTTGCAGGGCGCGATGGACATCGTGGCCGAGACGATTAGCGACAATGCGGAATATCGTACGTACATAAGAGAGTATACTTACAAGAACGGAATGCTTGTTTCGGAGGCAAAGAAGGAGACGGAGTCCGTCTATGAGATGTACTATCATTTTTCTCAGAGCATTTCCAAGGTGACCGGCTACAGAGTGCTTGCCATCAACCGTGGTGAGGCGGAGAAGATTCTGACCGTAAAGGTAGAAGCACCGGAAGAGGACTTGCTGCGTTACATAAGAAAGATGGTCATTGTTAACGATAGTGCACCGACTGCGAAGTATCTTGAACTTGCTATACAAGACAGCTATGAGCGACTGATTGCGCCTTCCATCGAGCGTGAGCTGCGAAATATGCTCACGGAGCAGGCGGAGGACGGTGCAATCAAGGTGTTCAGTAAAAATCTCGAGCAGCTGCTGATGCAGCCTCCGATTGCGGGCAAGATTGTGCTTGGCTGGGATCCGGCATTTCGTACCGGCTGTAAGCTGGCGGTCGTGGATGCGACCGGAAAGGTATTGCATACGGTAGTTATCTACCCGACTGCGCCGCAGAATAAGGTAGAGGAATCGAAGCGCATACTGAAGAATTTGATTGCGAAGTACCATATCGATTTGATTTCCGTCGGAAACGGAACCGCTTCCCGAGAGTCCGAATTGATCATTGTGGACCTTTTGAAGGAAATCCAGAGAGATGTCGCATATGTTATAGTAAATGAGGCCGGAGCCAGCGTATACTCCGCAAGCAAGCTCGCAACGGAGGAATTCCCCGAGTTTGACGTCGGACAGCGAAGTGCGGTTTCGATTGCTCGTCGTCTGCAGGACCCGCTCGCGGAGCTCGTAAAAATCGAGCCGAAGGCAATCGGTGTCGGACAGTACCAGCACGATATGAACCAAAAGAAGCTCGGAGAGAGTCTCGGTGGTGTTGTAGAGGATTGTGTGAATAAGGTCGGTGTAGATCTGAACACCGCGTCCGCTTCTTTGCTTGAGTACATTTCCGGTATCAGCAAGACGCTTGCAAAAAGCATCGTTGCGTATCGTGAGGCAAATGGTCGATTCCGTAATCGACGTGAGCTGTTGAAGGTGCCGAAGCTCGGTCCTAAGGCATTTGAGCAATGTGCGGGCTTTTTGCGCATTCGCGGTGGCGACAATTTCTTAGACAATACGAGCGTGCATCCGGAAAGTTATTCTGTGGCACTTGCCGTGCTGGAGCGTATGGGCTACGATAAGCAGACGGTTGCTTCCGGCGGTGCGAGCGGAATTCGCAAGAAGGTAAGCGATGTGAAGCGACTGGCCAAGGAGCTTGAGATCGGCGAGATTACGCTTACGGACATTTTGTCCGAGCTTGAGAAGCCGTCCAGAGACCCGAGAGAGAGTATGCCGCAGCCCATTTTGCGAAGCGACGTACTGGAGATGAAGGATTTGAAGCCGGGCATGATTTTGAA